>CADAGG010000115.1 GCA_902787415.1 methanogenic archaeon | reverse complement strand
CCTGAACCAGTACCTCTTGCCGTCCTCGCCCTGGAGATAGAGCTGCTCGCCTTCCTGGAACGCCATGCTGAGACCTCAGAGGGTGCGTGCGGCGTAGGCGGGCTTGGAGCCGTCCTTGCCGCAGACGATGCACTTGCCGGTGATGTTCTCGGGCTTGAAGGGGGTTCCGAGGATCTTGATGTCGTATTTGTCCTCGAACTTGTGTCCGCACTCGGGGTTTCCGCACCAGCAGATCTTGACGATGCGTCCGTCGGCGATGGAGTCGAGCCCGTCCATGGTGGTGAGCTCGTCGATGAATCCGTTCTGCCTCTCCTTGGCGGCAGCCAGCATGTCGGCGGAGATCTGGTCGAGGATCAGCTTGGTACCGCTGACGAGGGAGTCCATTCCGAGGGTTCCCTTCTGGCCGTTGTCCCTGCGGGCGAAGGTCACGACGTTGTTCTCGATGTCCTTGCCTCCGATCTCGAACCTGAGGGGGACACCCTTGATCTCCCAGTCGAAGAACTTGCTTCCGGGGCGGTCGTTGCGCTCGTCGACCTTCACGCGGATGCCTCCGCGCTTGAGCTCGGCGGCCACCTTCCTGCAGACGTCGGTGACGAGTTCCGCGTTGTCCTTCTTGAAGATGGGGATGATGACGACCTGCTGGGGCGCGATGGCCGGGGGCAGCTTGAGGCCGGTGTCGTCGGCGTGGACGCCGATGACCGCACCGAGGAGACGCTCGGTCATTCCGAGGGTGGTCTGGTGGGCGTTCACGTGCTCGCCGGACTCGGTCTCGTAGGTGATGTTGTAGGGGATCGAGAAGTTGGTGCTGTAGTAGTGGGCGGATCCGATCTGGAGGGTCCTTCCGTTGGGCATGATGGTGTCGATTCCGACGGTGTAGTAGGCTCCGGGGAACTTGTCCCAGTCGGTACGGATCAGCAGGGAGTAGGGCAGGCAGAGGTCGTGGCACACGGCGTCGACGATCTCCACGTCCTCGGCGATCTGCCTCTCGGCGTCCTCCCTGTCGGCGTGGCAGGTGTGGGACTCGAAGAAGTGGATCTCCCTGACCCTCATGAAGGCACGGGTCTGTTTGGTCTCGTACCTGAAGGTGTTGACGATCTGGAAGACCTTGAGGGGAAGGTCCTGGTGGGACCTGACCCAGAGGGAGAACATGGGGTACATGGCGGTCTCGGAGGTGGGCCTCAGGACCAGCCTGATGTCGAGGGGGTTGAGTCCCGCGTGGGTGACCCAGTAGACCTCCTCGTCGAATCCCTTGATGTGGTCCTTCTCCTTCTTGAACTCGCTCTCGGGGATCAGGAGGGGGAAGCATACCTCGTCGTGCTCGGTGGCCTCCATCTCGCGGCGGAGGAAGGAGTCGATCTGCGACATGATCTTCCAGCCGTAGGGGGTCCAGACGTTCATTCCCTTGATGGGGTACCTCTTGTCGCAGAGTTCCGCCTTGTCGACGGTCTCGTTGTACCACTCGCCGAAGTCCTGCTCTTTGGTGGGCATCGGTTCACCACTTTCCTGCGTAGGCGCTCCTGATGGCATCGGCGACGCTGTTGGCGACGGAGATCAGGGAGACGGCGTTGTTGAGGGTGTTGCAGCAGAGGACGGAGTCGACGGGGCTGCCGTTGAACCTCTCGAGGGCGTTGTTGACGAACACTCCGTGGGTGCATGCGACGTAGACCTTGAGCGCGCCGGCCTCCTTGAGGGCGGCGGTGGCGGCGATGATGGTTCCGCCGGTGGAGATCATGTCGTCCACGATGAGGACGTTCTTTCCGCGTACGTCGGCGGTGGCGGGCTGGATGCGCACCTCGGTTCCGGAAAGGCGCGTCTTGTTGAGGTGGTCATAGGGAAGGCCCATGCAGTCTCCGACGATCTTGGCGCGTCCCGCTGCGCCTATGTCGGGGGACATGACGATGTCGATGTCCTTGCTCTTGAAGTACTCCGCGATGATGGGTGCGGCCTTCACGTCCTTGTGGGCGTGGGTGAAGTTGTCGAGGACGGCCTCCTTGTGGATGTCGACGGTGATGACCCTGTCGCACACCTGGTCCAGGAGCCTGCACATGATCTTGGCGGACTCGGGCTCTCCGGGTTTGAAGACCTTGTCCTGCCTGGCGTATCCGAAGTAGGGGATGACCAGGGTGATGGATTTGGCACCGAGCTTCACGGCCGCGTCCTGCAGGAGCAGCATCTCGATGAGCTTGGAGTCGGGGAAGGTGTTCTGGACGATGATCACATCGTCCTCAAGCTTCTCCTCGTCGATCCTGGTGTAGCACTCTCCGTCGGGGAAGGAAGTGGTGAGTGCGGGGATGAATTTACAGTTGAGGATGCTGGCCAGCTCTTTGGCCAGGTCCATTGACGCGGAACCGCCTATGACTATCATAAACCCTCAATTCCCCTCCGCCTTAATATAACTAATCGGGCACACGTTTTTTACGGGCATGTGAGATAGCGGGACAGCTTAACATGGCAACGGAAAAGGCACCGGCCCGGTCCCGGGAGCTGTCGGAGTGGTTCGGCAACCCCAAGGGAGATTTCTTCGCGGGGATAGTCTCGGCCTTCGCGGTCATACCCGAGGTGGTCGGATTCACCATAGTCGCAGGCGTGGATCCGGTCCTGGGTCTGTACACCTCCGTGGCCTTCCTGCTGCTCCTGTCCTTCATCGGGGGCAGGCCCGCCATGGTCTCCGCGGGAGCGGGTTCCATGGCCGTGCTGGTGGCGTCCCTCGTGGCGAGCCACGGCCTCGACTACATGTTCGCCGCGGTGCTGATCGCGGGAATCATCCAGCTGGTCCTCGGACTGATGGGCATCGGCGCGCTCCTGAAGCGCATCCCGCGCTCCATCATCGTCGGGTTCGTGGACGGACTGGCGTTCATCATCCTGCTCTCGCAGATAACCACCTTCAACAACAACCTCGGGGACACCGATACCGCTGTCGCAGCCATGGTCTGCCTGATAGCTCTGGGTCTTGCGGTCATCTTCCTCTTCCCGAAGGTCTCCAAGGTCATCCCATCGACGCTGGTGGCCATCGCCGTGGTGACGGTCGCGAGCATCCTCCTGGTATGCCTCGCGGGGGATTCCTTCCAGACCGCGGTGATATCCGACCTCGGCAGCATATCCGCCGGCTGGCCGGGATTCAACCTTCCCTCGGTGCTTACCGACACCTCCGCCCTGGCGGTGATCATGCCCTATGCGGTTTCGCTGGCCTTCGTCGGGCTGCTGGAGACCTCCCTCACCATGCAGGTGGTGGACAACCTCACCGTCTCCCCCTCCGACTCCAAGAGGGAATGCTGCGCCCAGGGTGTCGGAAACATGGTCTGCGGGGGAATGGGCGCCATGCCAGGCTGCGCCATGATCGGCCAGGCGGTAGCCTGCGTGAAGTCCGGCGGCCGCGGAAGACTGTCCACTCTG
>CADAGG010000114.1 GCA_902787415.1 methanogenic archaeon | reverse complement strand
CAGGATGAAATCCGCATAGCCCTGGTTGGCGGTGCAGCTGCCGTAGGCCTTGGTGTAGAGGTCCTTGAGATACGATTCGATGGCGACGATGGTGGGGGTGATGACCACGAAACCTGTGGTGGCGGCCCAGCTGTGGATGCATCCGAACTCGCTGGAGACGGTCCTCTTGAGGTAGGTGGAGTCGTCCCTCTGCGCGGTATACTCGTCGGCATCGTAGCTGATGCTGAACGAGAACTTACCTCCGTCGAACTTCCAGGCGTAGCTGTGGTAGACGTCCACCCTCAGGCCGAAGGTGTAGTTAACGACCGGGCCTCCGTCCGAGCATGCGGCCTTGACGGTGTATGAGTCGTAATACCCCGGATTGAACGTGACCGAGGAATCCGTCTGGCTGTCGGGGGTAACAGATTCGCTTCCCCTGGTGACGGTCCAGGTGACGGTGCTGTAGGTCTGCTGCAGCGTCTCGGAGAGGGTCACTGTGACACAGGAACCGCTCACCGCCAGGCTCCCGTCGGTGCCGAACCCGCTGACGGCCGTGGCGCAGAACTCCTCTTCCGCATTCGCCAGATTCCCGAGCTCCACCCCCGAGCTGAAGCTCTTGCCGTACAGGGAGCCGTGGAGGTTCGTCTGCACCATGGGGAGCATGACCGCGGCGGCGATCACGATTATAGCGACGACGATCACCGCGGCGACCGCCGCGCCCTTGGAGCTCTTACGGGTCGGTGTAGGTCTCGGTGGGCTGTCCTTCGGGGACGTAGGAGTAGGTGGTGGTCCCGGTCTGCTGCAGGGAGGGCCGGATATAGCATCCGCAGCTGGTGCAGAACGAATCATCTGCGGAAACCTCCCTGCCGCACTCGGGACAGAACATGCTTTCCGATTATCCCCGTATTATAAGGAAATTGTCGAGACAAAGTGTGGACAACCCGAAGAATGTACAAAAGATGCTGGAGTCGGGGGAGGGAGTCGAACCCCCATATCAGGATCTGCAGTCCCGCTCATAGCCGCTGTGATACCCCGACCTAGCATACGGGATTAAAGGTACGCCTTATTAAACACTTTCGTAGGGGCCAGTATGGGCACGGAGTCAGAAAAGCGAACGGGCCCTGTTTATGGCCTTGTAGCCCTCTTCGGTGCGTCCCGCCTTGCAGAGCAGATTCCCCAGGGCGAGCCACGAATCCGCATCGTCTGGGTCATCATCGAGGAACTTCCTAAGATGTTTTATTGCGCCATCGATGTCGCCGTTCCTCTCGAGGAGGATGCTGCCGTTCCTGCCGCAGGTCTCCTCATCCTTCACCGCGAGCATCTCGCGCTGCGCGTTGCGGTAGAACACCTCCAGGGAGCCCTCGGTCAGCCAGGGGTACCTGGACCTCAGCATCCTGCCGAACTCGGCCTGCTTCGCAGGGTCGTAGGCGCACTCGTTCCCCCTGAAAAGACTGCGGGGGACGTTGACCGTGAGGCTCCCGTGAGCCACCTGTATGTAACCCTCGGGAGCCGCCAGCCAATCACTTCCTGAACTTCACTACGCGGCCGCACTCGTCCCTCTTCTGAACGCCGAAGTCCTTCATCTCGGCGATCTGTGCGGAGGTGAACACGGGGCCGTCTTTGCAGACCCTCTGGCCGTCCATGACGCAGCATCCGCAGACGCCGGCGCCGCACTTCATGTGCCTCTCCAGGGACAGCTGGCATTCCACGCCCAGCTCCTGGCAGGCCTTGTAGAGGAAGAACAGCATGACCTCGGGTCCGCAGGCTACGACGCAGTCGTACTTCTTCTCGGCGTACTTCTCCTTCATGAGCTGCACGGTGTTGCCGTGGAACCCGAAGGATCCGTCGTCGGTGGAGTACCACACGTTCTTGGCCGCTTTTTCAGCCCTGTCCCTGAGGACGAGGTCCCTCTCGGAGCGTCCGCCGATGATGGTGTCAGCTCCCGTGGCCTCGACCGCGGGCATGATCGATGCGGTTCCGATGCCTCCTCCGATGATCAGGTACTCCCTGCCGGGGGAGAGGTCGTATCCGTTCCCGTAGGGTCCGCGGACTCCGATGACATCTCCCTCCTTCAGCTGGTGGAGCCTCTCGGTGTCGGGACCGATCCTCTTGACGCTGATGGATTTGATCTTGCCGGTGGAGGACAGCGACATGGGGATCTCCTCCATGCCGGGGCACCAGACCATGACGAACTGACCGGGTTTGGCCTCGGCGTCGAGTTCGAACTCGAAGGTCTTGGTGTCGTAGTTGTTCTCGGTGGCCTTCAGGATCTTCACGTACTCACTCATGCGCAGCACCCACCATGGATTTGATAGAAGCGTATCCGTAGTCCTTCATGAACTTCTCGAGTCCGTCGTTGACCTTGGCGAACACCTCGGGCCCGTCGGTCAGGACGGCGCTGCCGATCTGGAAGGCATCCGCACCGGCCATGATGTACTCGGCCGCGTCCCTCCAGTTCGTGATGCCTCCGACTCCCACGAGGGGGACGGACACCACGCTCTTCAGGTCGTAGATGGCCCTCACTCCCACAGGCTTCACGGCGGGTCCGGAGAGTCCGCCGAACTTGTTGCTGAGGAAGGGCTTCGCGAACTCGGGGGAGATGACCATGGCCTTCAGGGTGTTGATGGCCACGATGGCATCCGCGCCGCCGTCCTGCGCCGCAAGGGCGATCTGCTGCAGGATGTGGGTGTTGGGGGTGAGCTTGACCCAGACAGGAATATTCACCGCGGATTTCACCGCCGCCACGATGCTCTTCACGAGTGCCGGGTCGGTACCGATCTCCATGCCGTATCCCTTGGCGTGGGGACAGGAGAGGTTGAGCTCCACGGCGCAGGCCTTGTAATCCTCCATCTTCCCTGCGAGCATGGCGAACTCGTCGGCGTTGCCCCCGGCGACGGATCCCACGATGTTGCCGTGGGGGACGGCCTCGGCCATCTCCTCGGCGAAGAGCTCGATTCCGGGTCCGGGGAGTCCCATGGCGTTGACGAGACCTCCCTCGACCTCGGTGAAGCAGGGGTTGGCGTGTCCCGCCTTGGGCTCGGACCCGATGGATTTGGACACCACTGCCCCGGCTCCGGCCTTCAGCATCCTGACCATGGATGCTCCGGTTTCGTCCATGATGCCGGAGGCGACCATGCCCGGGGTCTTCAGGCCGACCTTTCCGACTGCGGTTGAGAGTATTGACATTGCTTCTTCGATAAGCTGGTCATAGATAAAAGATGTGCGCGGGAACGTTCCCGCGTAAGTGGGTTCACCTCTTCTCGAGGACCTTGATGACGTGCCAGCCGAACTGGGTGCGGCACACGCAGACATCCCCGGGCTCGCCTTTGAAAGCGGCGTTCTCGAAGGGCTTCACCATCTGCCCGCGTCCGAACCATCCGAGGTCCCCGCCCTGCTCCCTGGAGGGGCATGACGAGTATTCCCTGGCGAGAGCGCCGAAATCCTCTCCCGCGAGGACCCGGTCCCTGAGATGGTTAGCGTCCTTCTGGGTCTTCACGAGTATGTGCACGCAGTGTACTTCCTCTGCCATGCCTTTCGGTATACTTCCCCTATAAAAATCGGTATCGCACACATTTATAAGCGGGGCACGATACACGGGCATGGATTTCGAATCCGTGCGCAAGGATTTCCCGACGATGAGGACCGACAAGGGCGTCTATCTCGACAGCTCGTGTCAGTCCCTGCGCCCGGATTCTGTCATCGAAGCGGTCACCGAGTACTACGAGAAGTACCCCGTCTGCGGCGGCAGGAGCGTCCACCACCTCGCCAACGAGGTCTCCATCAGGGTGGACGAGACCCGGGAGACCCTGGCATCCTTCAGCTTCTTGTGCTGGGGCTTGAAGAACTTCTGGGAGAGGAAGGATGCAGCCTGGGTCCCATATGAACCAGGGTCCACCACCTCATCCCCTTCCTTGAGCTGCTTCAGCCTGTTGGCTGCCATGGCCTCAATGCTTGCATCAGACAGCCCATTGAGGGAGTCCACTGCATAGATGCCATACTGGCCAGGGGAAATGCTCTGCCTGAAGAGGGACACCTTGGCATCCATCTCCTCAAGTGTTGCAGAGTCCTCCTGCACCTTGGTCCCTATCCTCTGGTTCTCTGGGTGCACTGTCACCCCATACAGCCTCTGGGTGTCAAATGTATCCCCACTCTCGCAGTC
>CADAGG010000113.1 GCA_902787415.1 methanogenic archaeon | reverse complement strand
ATGAAGGACGAGCCCGAGAAGTACGCCGAGTTCTGGAAGAGCTTCGGCAAGCAGATCAAATACGGCGTCGTGGACCAGTACGGCGCACAGGCCGACCTGCTCAAGGACCTCCTGCAGTTCAGCTCCGTCAAGGAGGACAAGATGGTATCGCTGGCACAGTACGTATCGGCTATGCCCGAGGATCAGAAGAAGATCTACTACGTGACCGCCGAGTCGGCCGCCCACGCCAAGAACCTTCCCCAGGTGGAACCCGTCACCGAGAAGGGCTACGACGTCCTGGTCTTCACCGACGAGATCGATACCTTCGTCACCAACACCCTCAGGAACTACAGCGAGAAGGACTTCTGCAACGTCACCTCCGACGACCTCGGAATCGAGAGCGAGGACGAGAAGAAGGAGGCCGAGAAGAAGGACGAGGAGTTCAAGGCCGTCGTCGACTTCGCCAAGGAGACCCTCGGCGATTCCGTCAAGGCCGTCAAGATCTCCCACAAGCTGAAGAACCACGCGGTCCTGCTCTCCACCCAGGGAGGAATCACCTTCGAGATGGAGAAGTACTTCAAGGAGATGCCCGGAGCCGGCGAAGGTCCCGGACTCAGGGCGGAGCGCGTGCTCGAGCTCAACTCCGAGGCCGACGCCTTCAAATCCCTTCAGAACGCCATCGAGAACGACAAGGAGCGCGCCGCCAAGATCGTCAAGGTCATGTACGGCCAGGCCTGCCTGATGGCCGGTCAGCCCCTCGACGACCCCGTCGAGTACTCCGACCTCGTGCTCAGCATGATGTGAAACCCTACAGCGGGGTACGGTGCCATGCCGTACCCTGCATCCTCTTCTTGTAAAATCTGTAAAATGGAAAGGTTGGCCCCGAAGGGCCGTTTTAATGTTTTCACTCGGTCTCGAGTCTCTTCATCTCGGCCTCGTACTCCTGGTACTCGTCGAGGATCTCCTGGGAAGGCTCCTCGGTGAACTTGCTCACCAGGATGATGGCGAGGAGGGAGAACACGAATCCGGGCACGAGCTCGTAGAGGCCGGTGTCGTAGATGCAGTAGCTTCCGCCGCCGATGATACCTCCGCCGATGAGGCAGGTGTTCCAGACGATGACGGTGATGAATCCGACGATCATTCCGGCCAGGGCGCCCTTGGCGTTGGCCCTCTTCCAGAAGAGGGAGATCAGCACGAGGGGTCCGAAGGCGGCACCGAATCCGGCCCATGCGTAGGACACGAGCTTCATGATGGTGGCGTTACCGCTGAGTGCCATGATGGCCGCGACGATAGCAACGATTGCGACGACGAGCCTGGAGAGCCACATGAGCTGGGAGTCGCTCATCTCCTTGCCATTCTTTCCGAACCTCTTGTAGAGGTCGTTGGCGACGGCGGAGGATGCGACGAGCAGCTGGGAGTCGGCGGTGCTCATGACGGCCGCGAGGATGGCGGCGTAGATGATACCGGCGATGACGGTGGTGAACAGGGCTCCTGCCATGGCGATGAAGATGGTCTCTTCATTACCGATGAGCGAGGCAACAGAACCGCTGTGGATTGCCCAGGCCCTTCCGATAAGTCCGACGAGACATGCGCATGCGAGGCTGACGACGATCCAGATGGTGGCGACACGCCTGGAGATCTTGAGGTCGTTGGGGTTCTTGATAGCGGTGTACCTGACGACGATGTGGGGCATTCCGAAGTAACCGAGACCCCATGCCAGCAGCGACACGATCGCGATCAGCGTGATCTTCTCGCCGCCGTCGTACATGATGTCGGTGAAGTGCGCAGGGAGTCCGGAAAGGGGACTGTTCCAGATGGCGGTGACCTCTCCCCATCCGCCGAGGGTGACGACGGTGGCGATGGGCACGACGACCAGTGCGATGACCATGAGCATTCCCTGGAGCATGTCGGTCCAGCAGACCGCCTTGAATCCTCCGAGGAAGGTGTAGGCGACGATGACGGCGGCGGCCACGATGATGGCGATGTTCTTGTCGTTCTCGGAGAGGCCGAGGATGATGGTGAACACCTTTCCGGCTCCGACGAATCCGGATGCGACGTAGACGACGAAGAACACCAGGATGATGATGGCGCTGACATCCCTGAGCAGTCCCTTCTCATCCTTGTAACGGTTGGTGAAGAAGGAGGAGAGGGTAAGGGAGTTCTGGGAGACTTCGGTGTAGACCCTGAGTCTCTTGGCGATGATCAGCCATGCACCGTAGGAACCGATGGCGAGACCGATTCCGATCCATGCCTCTCCCAGACCGAGCGCGTAGACCGCTCCGGGCAGACCCATGAGCAGCCAGCTGCTCATGTCCGAGGCCTGGGCGGAGAGCGCTGTGACGTAAGGGTTCAGCGAGCGCCCGCCGAGGATGTAATCGGACAGGGTCGTGGATTTGTGGTAGAAGTAGTATCCGACTGCGATGACGATGACGAAATACGCAATCACTACTGCCAGGATTGTATAATTAATCATTACGAAACCTCGTATTGATTTCAGAAAGGTAACATCTTATAAAACGGCATTTGGGATTTTGACGGCTCCGTTCACCGTTTTCCGTGTGATTTCCGCGATATTCCGCCCATATGCAGATTTAGTAAACGAAGGATGGATGGATATTGATGGATGGATGCTATATCCATGACTTTAAATACTTCGACCTACTATCATGTCCTAAGGCAGTACGCCATCTGCCGACCTCCAAATCTTTTACCCGGGCCGGGCCCGGTTATTTCTCCATGCTTGGGGGGCGCCTCCCCCCTCTTTTTTAATATCTACAGAACGATAGCGGTCGCATGGATATCGGATTGCCCGAAGTCATGCTGTTCGTCGGCGGCTTGCTGTCCATCCTTATCGTGCACATGTACCGCAAGGACAAGGATGCTGGCTCATACAAAGCGCTGATGATCCTGGGATTCATCGCCGGAGTCGTGATGATCGCCCTCACCGGAACCAATTATTCGAATTGGCCGTTCTTCGACTCGCTGTTGATCATTCTCGCCGGATTCGCACTGGTGATCAGGCCCTTCCGCGACACCGATCTGGCGATCATCATCGCCGTGGTCGTGATGGTCGTCACCTATGTCTTCCTCGGAACCCTTACCGGAGACTTCGCAGTACTCGCGGAGACCTACCCGAGGATCATCGTGTCGGTCATCGCCGGTGCCTTCGCGTTCATGATTCTCAACTTCCTCGAGAAGCTCGCCATGCTGATCGGAAAGATTCTGAACCTGTGGCCCATTCTGCTGGTCCTGGGTCTTATCTGTCTGGTCGAGGGAATCCTGATCGTCGCCGGAGGAAAGACCGTCTACGATTACATCCAGGAGTATACCAAGGTCATCGCGATGCTCATCTGAGTATCGGGAACATTTAAATGATAGGAGTTAATGGGGACTTGCAGGGCCCGTGGCTTAGCCAGGATATAGCGCTGGCCTTCTAAGCCAGACGCCTCGGGTTCGAAAGTCCCCTAATAAGGAACCGAAAGTCCCGACGGG
>CADAGG010000112.1 GCA_902787415.1 methanogenic archaeon | reverse complement strand
TGTAGAGGAGGCATTCGTCGACGATGCTCTCCGCGCCCATGATCAGGGTCAGGGGCCTGGCGAATACCAGCACGAGCACCGAGGATGCGACCGCGCATATGATTCCTAACAGGAGAGAATTGGCCGCCAGCCTGTTGGCCTCCTCGAAATCGCCCCGACCCAGAAGGAACGCGATGGTCGCGGTGGCGCCCACCCCGATTCCCAATCCGGCACACATCATCAGGCCGTAGATGGGGGAGGAGGTGGCGACCGCAGAACTTGATACCGCTCCCAGACCGGAGACCCAGAACGTATCGACGAACTGGTTGAGCTCCACCACCGCCATGGCGATGAAGAACGCCAGCACCATGCTTCTGATGGCCTTCTTCGGTTCGCCGAGAAGGGTCTTCAGATTCTCGCTAGCATCGGTCATGGTCGTTCCCGATACCTGTAAACGTTCATACTATTAATAGCACAATTATCAAAATTCGTAACACGTATCGGCGGATACAATCCGGATTAAAAGAGGGAAAAATGATGGCTGCCGGGAAGACCCAGACAGCCGTTTTGAAATCAAGCCTTGCTGCGGCAGACAAGTACGGGGCAGTTGGCGAGCCTGACGACCTTCTCCGCCACGCTTCCCATGACGATCCTGCTGAAGCCGGTACGTCCGAGGGTTCCGGTGACCAGGAGGTCGTAGTCGGCGGTGGCCTCCACGATCTTCACGGCGGGGTTGCCTGCCACGGTCTTGGTCTCGAAGCTGATACCTGCCTCGGTAGCCTTGGCGGTCACGTACTCCAGGATGTTGTCGCAGATCTGCTTCATATAGTCCACTTCGTCAGCGACCTCCTTGACGGCGGCCACGTTGCCGTATCCTCCGGGATCGAAGACAGAGAGAGCGGTGAGGGTGGCGCCGGTCTCCTTGGCCAGTCCGACCGCGGTGTCAACGGCGATCTTGTTGCTCTCGCTTCCATCGACTGCTACAAGAATGTGCTTGAACATAGTTAAGAAATCTCGTTCATGACGTTTAAAGGATTTTACGAAAACGGCCCCCGGCCACCCTCCGCAGAGGGTTTCCCCAGCCGGGCCACCGCGCGGGACCGTTCGCGTGTACCTGTGCGCCCTCCTTATTATTTATACCTTAAACGATTGGCGGAATCCATAAGGTGATCGAATGCATTTGAACGCAGAGCTTTACGTCAAGGATCTCCCCGGACAGCTGGTGGGCTCCCTCGAACCCATCTCCATGGTGGACGGGAACATCATCGGAGTCGTGCACGACCGTGAGAAAATCGTCAACCAGAGGATCCTCGTGAGCGTTACCTTCGAGGTGGCGAACTCCAAGAAGCTCGACGAACTCAAATCCATCTGGAAGTCCAGGGACATCTTCATCTCCAAGATCGGTTCCGTCTACGAGACCCTCACCAGCGAGTTCATGCTGGTCGGGGCCTTCAACGCCACCTACATCGAGAACCTCATCGACGAGGTATCCAAATCCACCGACATCGCCTACTCCTCCGACAACCACTACAAGGACAAGCGCACCGCCATGATCACCGCCGAAGTGCGCACCGAGGAGGACCTCGACAAGCTCGACGAGTTCTTCGCCGACGCCTCCGAGAAGGACGACATGATCTACATCAGGGGGCTCTGAGATGAGGATCTTCCTTTCGGGATTCGGAACCGTCGGCCAGGGATTCGCGGAGGTCATCAAGAGGCGCCGCGACTTCTTCGAGGATAAATACGGGGAGCAGCCCGTCGTCGTCGGAGTCATCGACTCCAAGACCTTCGCCGTCGACCAGAAAGGCCTGGACCTCGACAGGCTCGTGGCCAGGAAACAGGAGAAGAAGGGTGTGAGCGACGAGACCTACTCCGACGCCCTCGCCGTCATGGACTCGGTCAAATACGACCTCCTGATCGAGGTCTCCCCCACCGACGTCGAGACCGGCGGCACCGGACTGAAGACGATCAGGCACGCACTCGAGTGCGGAAAGGACGTCATCACCGTCAACAAGGGTCCCCTGGCACTTCACTTCCACGACCTCATCGCACTCGCCAAGAAGAACGGATGCAAGTTCCGCTTCGAGGGTTCCGTCGGAGGTGCGATGCCCATCATCAACCTCTGCCACGAGAACCTCAAGGGAGAGAAGATCTCCTCCATCCGCGGTATCTTCAACGGTACCTGCAACTACATCCTCAGCAAGATGGACAACGGACAGCCCTTCGAGCAGGCGCTCAAGGAGGCCCAGCAGCTCGGCTACGCCGAGACCGACCCCACCAACGACGTGGAAGGGTATGACGCGGCCACCAAGGTCGTCATCCTCGCCAACTCCGTCTTCCACAGGGATGTGTCCTTCAAGGACGTCAAGATCACCGGTATCACCGGTATCACCCCCGACGCCATCGCCCAGGCCAAGTCCCACAACATGGTCATCAGGCTGGTCGGGGAGATCACCGAGACCCGTCTCGAGGTCGCACCCCGTCTGATCCCCATCGGACACCCCCTCAGCATCTCGGGAACCCTCAACATCGCCCAGATCGACGCCGATCTGGCAGGACCCATAACCATCACCGGCCGCGGAGCGGGAAAGATCGAGACCGCCTCGGCCATCCTCAGCGACCTCATCGCCATCATGAGCATGAGGCTGTGAAACCACAAACAAAAGGAAGCACCAACATGACCGCCAACATCAACACCAAGATCGTTGTGACCCTGGTCGGGAAAGACCACGCGGGTATCATCGCAGCAGTCTGCAGCTACTTCGCAGAGAACGACATCAACATCCTCGACCTCAGCATGACCACCGTCGACGAATTCATCAACATGATGATGATCGTCGACGTCGCGAAATACAAGAAGACCTTCCCCGGACTGGTCAACGACCTCGATGCCGTCGGCGAGAGGGTCGGATGCAAGGTCACCGCCCAGAAGGCGGAGATCTTCGACATGATGCACAGGATTTGATCCCCATGCTCGACATCACGGAGATCCTCGAGACCAACCAGATGGTCATGTCGGAGAACCTCGACGTGAGGACCATCACCATGGGAATCTCTCTCCTGGACTGCATGACCCCCGACCTGGACCAGCTGTGCCAGAACATCTACGACAAGATCACGACCTGCGCCAAGGACCTGGTCAGGGTGGGCGACGAGATCGCCCTCGAGATCGGAATCCCCGTCATCAACAAGAGGGTGTCCGTCACCCCCATCGCCATCATCGGTTCCAGCGCCTGCAAGACCTCCGCGGACTTCGTGAAGATCGCGGAGACCCTGGAGAAGGCCTCGCAGAAGATCGGCGTCAACTTCCTCGGAGGCTACTCCGCTCTCGTCCAGAAGGGAATGAGCAAGGCGGACAGGCTCCTCATCGAATCCATCCCCGAGGCGCTCTCCAAGACCGAGCACATCTGCAGCTCCATCTCCCTCGGCTCCACCAAGACCGGTATCGACATGGATGCCGTGAAGCTCATGGGAGAGATCGTGGTCGAGACCGCCAAGGCGACCGCGGACCGCGATTCCATCGGCTGCGCCAAGCTCGTGGTGTTCTGCAACCCCACCGACGACAACCCCTTCATGGCAGGTGCTTTCCATGGAGTGACCGAGGGCGACACCGTCATCAACGTCGGTGTCAGCGGACCCGGTGTCGTCAGGCACGCACTCTCCAAGATCCACGGCGAGAACTTCGAGGTCCTCTGCGAGACCATCAAGAAGACCGCCTTCAAGATTACCCGTGTCGGTCAGCTCGTCGCCAAGGAAGCTTCCAAGAGGCTCAACGTCCCCTTCGGTATCGTCGACCTCTCCCTGGCCCCCACCCCCGCCGTCGGGGATTCCATCGCCGACATCATCCAGGAGATGGGAATGGAGTACTGCGGAGCGCCCGGAACCACCGCCGCCCTCGCCATCCTCAACGACCAGGTCAAGAAGGGAGGAATCATGGCCTCCTCGTACGTCGGAGGTCTCAGCGGAGCGTTCATCCCCGTGACCGAGGACAGCTCCATGGCCAAGGCCGCCGACATCGGCGCCCTCACCCTCGAGAAGCTCGAGGCCATGACCTGCGTCTGCTCCGTCGGTCTCGACATGATCGCCATCCCCGGCGACACCTCGGCATCCACCATCTCCGGCATCATCGCCGACGAGATGGCCATCGGAATGATCAACCAGAAGACCACCGCGGTCAGGGTCATCCCCGTCATCGGCAAGAAGGCCGGCGACGAGATCGAGCTCGGAGGTCTCCTCGGAAACTCCAAGATCATGCCGGTCAACCCCTACGGCTGCGCCGACTTCATAAACCGCGGCGGAAGGATCCCCGCCCCCGTTCACAGTTTCAAGAACTGAAACGGCTGGCACAGGGATGTGCCAGCCATACCTTTTCTTCAGAATTTTTTACCCAGTTCGAAGGCCCTGTCGAGCACCGAATCGTCGGCGAACTCGCCCGCCGGCAGGAACCAGGAAGTGTAGGTCAGGGTGCCCACGGGCTCGCATTGGAAGTGCTGCACCATGATCTTCTGATACTCCGCGGCCTCCTTCTCGGCGGCGGTGTCATCGGCACCGGCAGTGACGATGGTGGCTACCTTCTTCCCAGTCGGGAAGGTGGAGGAAGAGTTCTCGTCGAGGAAGCAGAAGTACCTGTCGAAATAGGTCTTGAACAGCCCGTTCACGTGGTTGAAGTTGATCGATGTAACGTGAACGATGCCTTCGCATCCGCGGATCTCCTCCAGAAGCGGAGTGATGCCGTCCTTGATTACGCAATGGCATCCGTTCTTCTTGCATGCCTCGCAGTTCTGGCATTGCTTCACCGGCCCCAGGTCGTTGAGGAGGACGATCTTCGCTTCCTTGCCTGCCTCGGTTATGCCTTCGGCAACCTTCTCGGCGAATTCTTCCTTGAGCTCTTTGGCCGCTTCTTCCGGCTCCATCTCGTCGGCCGACTTTGCAACCGCGTTTTCAATGATCAGGTTCATGGCCTGTTCCTTCT
>CADAGG010000111.1 GCA_902787415.1 methanogenic archaeon | reverse complement strand
AGAGGGTATCAACGGACTTGTGGTCTAGTGGTTATGACGTCGCCCTTACAAGGCGAAGGTCGCCGGTTCGAGCCCGGCCAGGTCCACTCATTCTTTCATGACTTCGGCGATTCGTCTTCTGTTCTCGAATCTCTGCATCCCGAGATCTTCCGATTTCGAATACCTGTGTTCCGACGTCTGGCTCTTCATCGACGGCATGTCGTCGAGGACCGATCTGACCTTGTCGTAGGGGATCCCGAGCTTGAGCGAGATGGAGATCGCAGGTATGCCAGATTCCGCCATCTCGATGATGCGGGCGTCCATGACCGATATCCCGTAACGGTTGCTGATACCGTCGACCCTGTCCTCCGCGACCGTAGGTGCTGCGAGGATGGCTTCGGCCGCCGCCGCGAACACGGTGTTGTACTGGGCACCTTCCAGGATGTCCCTCTCTATGAATCTGTGACCCTGCGTCCTGAAGAACGATTCGATGTTGGTCTCCCCGACGTACTTGCCGTGGTCGAGCAGGAATGCTATGTTGCGGCCGTTGCTCAGGTAGTAGAGGGCGAGGCCCTTGCCGTTCCCCCAGAGGTGGATCATGGGCTTGATCCCGGAGGCGTTCTCCGGCAGCGGTTCCTCATGGTTCTGCCTGCGCTCCACGTACATGTCGCAGTCCGGACAGAGCCCGGTACGGCTGTTGGACCTGAGGGCGCGGGTCTTCCCGCATTTGGGACAGGTGTACACCTTCTTCTCGTAGTTCCACATGGTGGAGTGGCATACCGGGCAGTACTTGGGCTGTTCATCCCCGCGCTGTATCCACTCTGCGTTGCACCTCATGCATTTGTCGCGGATGACCTTCCTGTTCCATCTGGTGGATTTGCAGCGCGGACACCTGGTTGGAGTTTCCGATCTGGCACTCCACGAATAATTGCATCTTTGGCAGGTGTTCCTCATTTATCTCACCGTAAATCTATATCGTTTTTCAGATACTTGGATGTATATTCCCATTGATTATTCCATTATAAAATCTTTGTAAATTGGATTGTAAAACTCTGCACATGGAAGTGGTTTGGGCGGTACCGGCGTATGGCCGGCACCGCCGATGTCGTTCATTCTTCGATCTCGATGCACTTTTTGCACTTCTGGCAGCCGCTGCAGCATCCGTCGCATCCGCAGGAACAGCGGCCCGAACGGTGGGACCTCACCAGCGACAGGATCGCTCCTACGACGGCGAGGGCCACGAAGCCCAGGACGATCAGGCTGCCGGCGGTCATTCCGCAACAGCCTCCTCCTTCTTCCCGATCTTATCCATGATCAGGAAGGGATCCTTCGCTACCAGCAGGTACACCAGGGCGGCCACGGATAGGATCGCTATGACGATACCCGATATCTCCGCGGAGGTGCCCCAGATGAGGCTTCCGATCACGTATATGATGGAGGCCACCATGTATGCGATGCAGCACTGGTAGGCCACGGCCATACCGGTCGCCTTCCAGGTTCCGAGCTCCCTGTGCATGGCACCGATCGCGGCGAAGCAGGGTGCGCACAGGAGGTTGAACACCAGGAATGCCATTCCCGCAGCGGGCGTGAGGTATGCCGCCAGGATGTCCCAGTACTCCTCTCCCGCATCTCCGACCTCGTCGAGCGAGAACAGGGTTCCGAGGGTTCCGACCAGGTTCTCCTTGGCGATGAGTCCGGTGACGGTTCCGACGGTGAGCTCCCAGTGGTCCGCCCATCCGAGGGGCTGGAAGATGACGCACACCGCCTGCCCTATGGTCTGCAGGATCGAATCGGTGGTCGCATCGGCTCCGAGATAGTTGAACGAGGGGTCGTAGCTGGCGAGGAACCAGACGAACACGGAAGCGAGCAGGATGATGGTTCCCGCCTTCTTCACGAACGCCCAGCCCCTGTCGAGGGTGCCTTTGATGACGTTCAGTACGCTGGGAAGGTGATAGGGAGGCAGCTCCATGATGAAGGGAGCGGGCTCTCCTGCGAGGCTCCTCCACTTCTTGAGGATGATGCCGGACATCAGGATAACGACGATACCGAGCACGTATGCGAACAGTGCGACGAATCCGTTGTTGCCGAAGAGCGCTCCCGCGATGAGGGCGATGATGGGCAGCTTGGCGCCGCAGGGCATGAAGGTGACGGACATGGCGGTGATCCTCCTGTCCCTGTCGCTCTCGATGGTCCTGGTCGCCATGATCCCGGGGACACCGCATCCGGTTCCGACGAGGATGGGGATGAAGGACTTTCCGGACAGTCCGAAGAACCTGAAGACGCGGTCCATGACGAAGGCGGCCCTTGCCATGTATCCGATGTCCTCGAGGATGCATAATGCGAGGAACAGTACGAGCATCTGCGGCAGGAATCCGATGACGGCTCCCACTCCGCCGATGAATGCGCTCATGATGAGTCCGGTGAGGGGCTCGCTGACGTTGTTGTCGGCGCACCACTGCTCCACGGAGGTTCCGATGGGATCCTCGATGTAGCCGTTGAGCCAGTCGGTCAGATAGGTACCGATTCCGGTGATGTCCCCGAATCCGATGATACCGAGGAACACAGCTCCCAGAACTCCGATGAAGATGGGGATTCCCGCGATCCTGTGGGTGACGATCCTGTCGATTCTGTCGGAGAGGGTCCCATCCTTCTCATCCTTCTCCGCCCTCTTGACGGATCCGGAGACGAGTCCTCCGATGATCTCGTAGCGGGCGTCGGAGATGACGGAATCCATCTCGTCGCCGTAGCTCTCCTCGACGGCCGCGGACTTCTCCTTCAGGGACTCCGCGATCTCGGGGAACTGCTCCGAGACGGTCGCATCCTTCTCCGCCAGTTTGACGGCGTACCATCTCCTCTTCTCTTCGGGGACCTTGTCCGCAAGGGCGGATTCGGTCTCGGAGATCAGGGATTCGATGTCGTCACCGAATTTGATCGCAGCAGGTCTGGCACATTCGTTTGCGGCAGTAGCTGCCGCCTCCACGAGCTCCTTGAGGCCCTCCGACTTCAGCGCGGAGATGGGGATGACCGGGCATCCCAGTTTCTCGGAGAGGGCCTTGGCGTCCACCGACCCGCCCTCCTTCTCTATGGTGTCCATCATGTTCAGGGCCACCACGGTGGGGATGCCGGTGTCGAGTATCTGCAGGGTCAGGAACAGGTTCCTCTCGATGTTGGTCGCATCGACGATGTTGATGACCGCATCGGGGTTCCCTTCCAGGAGGAAGTTCCTGGTGACCACTTCTTCGGGGGAGTAGGGGGAGAGGGAGTAGATACCGGGTGTGTCCACCAGTTCGGCATCGGTCATGCCCCTTATCTTACCCGTCTTCCTGTCGATGGTCACTCCGGGCCAGTTCCCCACGCGCTGCGATGCGCCTGTGAGCTTGTTGAAAAGCGTGGTCTTACCGCAGTTGGGGTTACCGGCAAGTGCGATGGTGAAGCCCATCATTCCACCTCCACGGTCTCCGCTTCCGATTTACGGAGCGTGAGTTCGTACCCTCTTACGGTTATCTCCACCGGGTCCCCCAGCGGGGCCACCTTGCGGACATAGATCTCGCATCCTTTCGTGATGCCCATGTCCAGCAGATGGCGTCTGACGGGACCTTCGCCATT
>CADAGG010000110.1 GCA_902787415.1 methanogenic archaeon | reverse complement strand
GTGGAGTCCCTGAGGGAGCAGACCGGAGATGACCCAGACAGTAAGATCTCGCTCCTTCTCTCCTTTGCGGGAGAGGACCGCGAGATCGACGACCCTTATTATTCCGGCAAGTACGAGAAGGCTTTCGGCGAGATATACAGGGGATGCGAGGCACTTCTGAAAAAGCTCACCGGCGAATGAATCATCCGATGGTGACGACGTTGCGGTTCTGCCCGATGAGGCATTCGGCCTTGCCCTCGACAACGTCGATCTTGACCCTCTGCTCGCTGTCCACTCCGTCGGGGTTGCACTGATGGTAGTGCTTGCAGCCGACCTGTCCGCAGCCCGAGGGGAAGAAGGTGATGAACGATCCGTCGATGGCGTACTTCTTCTCCACGCAGACCGAGCGGGATGCCTTGACGACCTCCACAACGCGGACCTTACCTTCGGTGAGGTCGCAGTCGTGGACCGGAGGCCTGACGTTGATAACCGTATATTTCTGACCCTTCTCAAGGTTCAGGCAGATCTTGTTGAACGAGCATGCGGTGCACTCGATCTGCCCGCCCATGAAGACGAAGGACTTGCCTTCGACGGCATAGTCCTCCCCCACGAGGGTGATGATCTTCTCGGTCATCAGATCACTCCCGTGTTCTTGGCGAGGTTGTAGGCGGCGTTGCGGGTGAGTCCGTTGTCGCCGAGGATGGTGTACCTGTCCTTCCTGACCTTGTTGGCGGCCACGAGCGCATCGATGATGTCCTCCTCCCCGAGGCCGATCTCGGCCGCGGTGACGGGTGCACCGATCATCTTGAGGGCGTCGCGCACGGGCTTCCAGTTGTCGCCCTGGAGGTACATCATCATGATGCACCCGATTCCGCACTGCTCCCCGTGCATGGCCTTGCCGGGGTGCAGGAGGTCGAGGGCGTGGGAGAACATGTGCTCCGAACCGCTGGTTGGACGGGAGGTTCCTGCCACGCACATGGAGGTCCCGGATGCCACCGCGGGCTTCAGGACGTACCATACGCTCTCCTCCAGGCCGGGCCTGATGTTGGGAGCGTAGTGGAGGATGGCCTCGGCGGAGTATTTCGAGAGGGCGTAAGCGGAGGTGCTGAACTCCTCGTCCTTGATCTTCCTGGCGAAATCCCAGTCGTTGAGGGCGGAGAAGTTGGAGATGACGTCGGCGCATCCCGATGCGAGGTACCTGTAGGGAGCCTTGACGATGACCTCCGTGTCGGCGAGGATGGCGATCGGGGGGACCGCCTGTATGGAGGTGTTGCTGCCGTTCTCGTTCTTGAACGAGGCCCTGTCGGAGCAGATTCCGTCGTGGGCCACCGAGGTGGGGATGCTGATGAAGGGTATGCCGGTGTCCTTGGAGACGATCTTGCAGATGTCGATCTTGCTGCCTCCTCCGACGGCGAGGATGAACTTGGCCTCGGACTTCTTCACGGCCTCCATGACCTTGTCTACGCTCTCCTGGGTGGTGTTGCCCACGAACACGGCGGACATGTCGTAGCCCGCATCGGTGCACTGGTCGGCGATGGCCTTGCCTGCCGCCTGATATGTGTTGTCGCCGGTGACTATGAGTCCCTCGTGTCCGAAAAGGAGTGTCCTGCAGACGTCAGCGGTCTGACTGATGACCCCGTGACCTAGAACGGTGGTGCGGGGGAACACCATGGCCCTGACCTTGGTGAATTCTTCGCTCATGCCTCTATCAAACCCATATCTGTTGGATTCTATAAATCATATCGCACGATTTCATACAAAAATCCTAAAAACGTATACCGCCCTCGCATGTCCATGAAGGTCCTGATCCTCTGCGGCAGCGGACACTCCGGCGGGAGCACCGAGCGTATGTGCCAGGTGTTCTCGGAGGCGATGATATCGCGCGGACATGCGGCAGAGATCGTGAAGATATCGGAGCTCAACATCCTCGATTATGCAGGGGATCGCGAGTACGATGACGACATGGAAACGATGTTCTTGAAGATGGGTTCCGCTGACCTTCTGGCGTTCTCCACGCCCATCTATTTCAACGGCTGTTCCTCGATCCTCAAGAGGTTCATCGACCGCCTGAACCCCTTCTGGGGCTCCGACCTCGCCCATCCGGAGTACGCCTGCGCCATGATGTGCGGCGGAAGCCCGCAGTGCGAGTTCTCGCATGCCAGATCCGAGATCAGATCGGCTGCGAACACTGTGAGGATGGAATGGATGGGCGACCTCTGCCTTCCCGGCACCGACAAGGGAGTCATCGACGAAGCCGCGGTCAGGCAATTCGCTGAGAAGATCTCCGAAAAATGCGTATGACCTTCAGAACGGGAAGAGGTCCTCGGCGAGGATGTGCACTTCCTTCTCCACTTTCCTGAACGGGCTGTAGGTCACGAGCCCGCCGCATTGGCCGGTGAGGTCCTCCCACCTCTCGTCCGGAAGATAACCGTCCATGTCGGCCACCATTATGTTGTGGAACCCGTAACCGGAAAGCTTCTCTACCAGACGTACTGGGTCTTTGCCGTTGTGCAGTCCCTTCCGGCAGGAGATCAGGGGGACGCACTGGTCCGAGATGTCGACGATGTCGGGCAGGACGGAATCGTTCTTGATCCTGTCGTAGGGGAACACCAGCCTGTCGGCGGAACCGAGGAAGGCATCGAGCACATCGATGTCGTCGTAGATGGGCTCAACCAGCCACAGGTCGTTGCCGGGGGTCTTGCAGAACTCTATGAACGAGGGATAGAAACGTCCCCTGTTGATGCCTTCGACATCCACCACCAGGACCTTGCCGCGCTCCGCCCTGGTCTTTAGACGGTCCAGGGTGACGGCGGGGACGCAATCATCCACGGAGTACCTTCCGTTCTGTATGACGGGTCTTCCTGCATACAGCTTCTGGTTTTGCACGGTTCCGTAGATAAGCGGTATGGTCTGCATCTGAAAGGTGATGTCGGAGCATCGGAATAAAGTTATGTGAAAAAATAAGGGTCGGGGCCCGGAGGCCCCTAGGTTTACATTCAGATCTTGATGATTCCCTTGTCCTTGAGGATGGGCATGAGACCACCAATCATGGTGATGATGCCTCCGACGAGGACGAGCCAGAATCCAATCTTGAAGCCAACACCGTCGCTTGCGACCTTGGAGGTCACTTTGCTAATGAGTTCTCCACCAGCAGTGTAGGTCTCGACAGTTACGGTTCCAGTGTACATGAGGATAGCGCAGATGACGACAACGACTGCAAGGATGAGTGCGATGATTCCGAGGATTCCTCCGATGTTTCCGAGTTTGTCCTTACCCAGTACGGTGGGGATAATCATGAGAACGATGGAGATGATTCCGCAGATCAGTGCAACGAGGGGTGCGAAGTATCCGGGTACTCCGCTGTATTTGATGTATCCCAGACCACCGTAGTCTTCGGTGTGAGGTTTGAAGATACTGTCAACATTGTTCCAAATATCCCATCCGGTGTAGGTGGTTCCGGATCCAGAGGTGGGTCCGAGCCATCCGAGGAAGACACCGACAACGAGAATGATGGCACCGATGATACCGATGATTCCCAGAGGGTTCATTTCTTTAAAATCCATAGTTTTCACCTTTTTGTGAATACCGTTGCATCCCATGCAACTGCGATTTAAATCTATCTACCACTATATATACTGTTTTGAGCATTGACAAAAAAATCGATGCT
>CADAGG010000109.1 GCA_902787415.1 methanogenic archaeon | reverse complement strand
CGCGGACATCATTCCGGCACCTGCGATCAGGTTGTCGGAGAAGGTGGTCTTTCCGTGGTCGATGTGTGCTGCGGTTCCGAGGTTCCTGATGAGGGTCTGGTCCTTCATCAGCTCGACTGCTTTCTTTGCGTTGTCCTCTTTACGTCCCATGTTCACTCACCTTACGGGAATCACCTGGCGGACTGTGCGACCCTCTCGGTCTCCTCTTTCTTGGCGACGGAGAAGGAGGTCATGTCTCCCTTGGCGGCGAGCATGATCTCGTCGGCGAGACAGTCCTGGATTGCTTTCTTGTTCTTTGCGGATGCGGCAACGACTCCTGCGGAGAGGTTCCTGAGGGCGATGTCGAGCCTCCTCTGGGGGGAGATATCGACTGCCTTGGGGACGGAGATACCGCCGAACTGCAGCCTGGTGACTTCCTCACGGGGTGCTGCGTTCTGGAGGGCCTCGACGAGGACCTGAACGGGGTTCTTCTTGGTCTTCGCTGCGATGATATCGAATGCGTCGGAAACTGCCTTGTAGGCTTTGAGTTTCTTTCCGGTGTATTTCTCGGTCCTCATGATGTTGTTGATGAGCCTCTCGACGATGGAGAGCTTGGACTTTCCGAACCACATGTTGGCGTGCTTTCCGCCGGAGTGGGGGACCATCATGGACTCGAGGTCGATGTACTTTGCGAGACCGGCATCCTCGATGACGATGTCGTTGGTGCTGTATTTTCCGAAGATGAGGACTTCGGGCTTGTCAACCTTGGGCCTCTCTGCGGGTGCTGCTTCCTGGTTCTGAACTGCTACTTCTTCTGCCATAACTTACACCTTCACCTGGTAGGCTTCTGGACCCTTCCCCTGACCATTTCGTCAAGAGAAACGTTGTTGACCTTGATGACTTTGTAACGGACTCCGGGAATATCTCCGTAGGACCTTCCCATCCTTCCGCCGATACCCTCGATGAGGACCTCGTCGTGCTCGTCGATGAAGTTGATAGCTCCGTCTCCGACTGCGAATGCGGTGATCTGACGTCCGTTCTTGATGAGCTGGACCTTGACGCACTTACGGATAGCGGAGTTGGGCTGTTTTGCCTCGACTCCGACTTTCTCAAGGACGATTCCGCGTCCCTGTGCGGATCCCTCGAGAGGGTCGGATTTCTCCCTCAGCTCGAGCACTCTCTTCTTGTATCCCCTGTCCTGCCAGCGGAATTTCTGCCTGTCCGCCTTCATTTTCCTGGCGGTAAATAGACCGTTTCCCATGTTTTTCACCTATGGTTTCTTTTCGTTTGCAAACGAGATTGCCTCGCTGGCCCAGTGTAAGTACACTGTTAAGCGTGGCTATGCTGGGGGTGGCTATCCTAATTTGGTATATAACTGTTTCATAGCACCCCCCTATAATAGAGAACAAAGAAGGGGAATGCCCTCGGAAACGGTGTCTTCCGACCCTGTTTCGGTGCAACCGCGTATCGCCGAGGATGTTTTTATTCCTTTTCCCGGAGTGTTTCGGGAGGTCCCGGAACCCCGCACGGAGACCGCCGCGACGGCCCCCTGTTGGGCAACCCTTTATATTATATCACTTATAGAGCAGGATATAGAAGGCGACAACATGGACGCGAACGATTACTTGGCAATGCTCGACAGGGCTAAAGAGCAGCTCCCCGAGACCATCGAGACCCACGAGAGGTTCGAGCTCCCCGAGCTGGACATCATCCAGGAAGGAAAGATCACCGTTTTCAAGAACTTCATCGACGTCACCGACAAGATCAGGAGGGACCCCCAGCACCTCCTCCAGTACCTGCTGAAGGAGCTCGGAACCCCCGGAACCCTCGAGAACCGCAGGGTGGTCTTCAAAGCGAAGATCAACCCCAGCCACATCGACGAGAAGATCAGGGACTACACCGAGACCTACGTCATCTGTTCCGAGTGCGGCAGGCCCGATACCCACATCGACAAGGAGGACAGGACCTTCATCCTCGTCTGCGAGGCATGCGGTGCACGCAGGCCCATCATGATCAGGAAGGCCGCCAGGCCCGAGGACGCCAACACCCTCCACGTCGGGGATGTCGTCGAGGTCACCATCAACGATGTCGGAAAGAAGGGCGACGGTGTCGCGAAGTACCTCGACTACCTGATCGTCGTCCCCGGTACCACCAGGGGAACCAGGGCGAACGTCAAGATCACCAACATCTCGGCGAAGACGGCGTTCGGTCAGGTGACCAGCGAAGCCGTGAACCACTGATCCCATGAAGTACTACGTCGAGTCGTACGGCTGCACGATGAACTTCGGGGAGGGGGAGGAACTTGCCGAGCGCATGGACGCGCTCGGCCACGTCCGCGCCCCTTCCGCCGACGACGCCGACATCGTCATCCTCAACACCTGCACCGTGGTGGAGACCACGGAGAAGAGGATGATCAAACGCATGAACGACCTCCGCGCGGCAGGCAAGGAGGTCATCGTCACCGGATGCATGGCGAAGGTGCAGCCGAACAGGGTCCTGATAAGGCTCCCCGGCTCCCTCGTCATCCCTCCCCAGGAGTACTCCGGTTTCTCAGATGCCGTATCCGAGAGGTACGGCTGTTGCGAATCCATACCCAGCCCCGGCAACGCCACCACCGCAATCATTCCCATCGCACAGGGCTGCAGGGGCAACTGCACATACTGCATCACCAGGTTCGCGAGGGGCGGGCTGAAGAGCTACGACCCCGCTTCCATCAAGGAGCGTTTCGACCGTCTCGTGGACAGGGGCGCCAGGGAGATACTCATCACCGCCCAGGACACAGGATGCTACGGTGCCGATATCGGAACGGATCTGGGCGAGCTCATCAGGCTCCTCCTCACCAAGGAGGGGGATTACCGCATCCGCATCGGGATGATGAATCCCAACAGTCTGAAGCCCGTACTGAACAGCCTACTGCCTGTATTCGAGGACAGGAGGGTGTACAGGTTCCTCCATATACCTGTACAGAGCGGGAGCGATGCCGTCCTCGAGAGGATGAAGAGGCACTACACGGTCGAGGACTTCTTCCGGACCGTGGACGCAGTCAGGGAAAGGTATCCTGACCTCAGCATCGCCACCGACCTCATCGCCGGATTCCCCGGCGAGACCGACGAGGACCACCGGGCGAGTCTGGCACTCATCAGGAGGCTCAGGGCGGACACCATCAACATCACCCGCTTCTCCCCCAGGCCGGGGACCGCTGCCTTCAAGATGCCGCAGCTGAACGGGAGGATCCTGAAGGAGAGGTCCACGGAGCTCACCGACGAGAAGAACCGTACCGAGGCCGATGTCAACAGCAGGCTCGTCGGGAAGAGGTTCCAGGCCCTGGTGAGCGAGGTATCCGAGGACGGATCCGTAATAGCCAGGAACGAGAACTACCGTCCCATCGCCGTGAAGGAGAACATCCCTCTGGGCACCATGATCGGGGTCGAGGTGACCGAGAGCTTCTCCACCTACCTCATGGGCAGAAGGATCTGAACCCTCCCGAACATCGTTTTATACGTGCAGATTATCCCTGAACCAACAGTCCTGTAGTGTAGTGGTCAATCATGCTGGCCTTTGGAGCCGGTGACCTCGGTTCGAATCCGGGCAGGACTACCATCTTCTCTTGCATTTTTCCATAGGAATCCTATGTCTGGCACATGACCTGATCGGTCACTGATTGGATACGGATCTGTAATCAGTTTCCACACGAAATGAAGGGGTGTAAAAAGCACCGGTTATGAAACAAAAGTTGGAAAATGGATGTATTTCTTT
>CADAGG010000108.1 GCA_902787415.1 methanogenic archaeon | reverse complement strand
CGGATACAGGATTCATGATCCTCGTACTCGTCACCATGGGGCTTTTGATTACTTCTGCCCTGTCTGTACTGTTATTGTGAAAAGGATAGGGGGTCGTGCCCCCTTGAATGGTTTCACTGGTTGAGAAGGACGTCCCAGCAGTTCTGGAAGAGCATGTCCTTCTGCCTGACGGCGGTCTCCCTGTCGAACAGATCCTGCAGTGAGAGCGCCAGCTGCACATCGGTGGATGCGGGGGAGGTTCCTCCGTAGGAGTCCCTCCTCTCGACGCAGGTCTTCACCGACATGGCGTTGAACACATCCTCCTCGATGAGAGGGGAGTATCCCTTGAACTGCTCCAGGGTCAGATCGTCGAGGACCAGGTGGTTGGCCTCGCAGTAACGAACCGCCTCTCCGACGATCCCGTGGGCCTCCCTGAAGGGAACGCCCTTGGTGACAAGGTAATCGGCCAGGTCGGTTGCGTTGATGAATCCCTTCCTGGTGGCCTCCAGCATGTTGCTGTCGTTGATCTTCATGGTGGCGACGACCTTCGCCATGATGTTGGCGCAGTCCCTGACGGTCTCGAGGGAGTCCATCACGGGCTTCTTGTCCTCCTGCAGGTCCCTGTTGTAAGCGAGGGGCAGGCTCTTGGTGGTGACAAGCATGGTCATGAGGGCGCCGATGACGCTTCCGGTCTTGCCCCTGGTGAGCTCGCAGATGTCGGGGTTCTTCTTCTGCGGCATGATGGAGGAACCGGTGGAGTAGCGGTCGTCCATGGTGACGAATCCGAACTCCTGCGAGTTCCACAGGACCAGCTCCTCGCAGAGGGAGGAGAGGCTGATGGCCACCATGGAGGCATCGAAGGCGAGCTCGGTGACGTAGTCCCTGGATCCGACGGTGTCCATGGAGTTCTCGGTAGGGTCCTTGAATCCGAGGAGGTCGGCGGTCATCTTCCTGTCGATGGGATAGGTGGTGCCGGCGAGGGCCGCGGAGCCCAGGGGACACTTGTTCATCCTCTCGACGGCGTCCATGAAACGGTCCGCGTCGCGTCCCAGCCTGAACGCATGTGCCAGCATGTGCTGTGCGAGGGTGATGGGCTGGGCGTGCTGCATGTGGGTGAAGCCGGGCAGGACGGTCTCGCGGTGGTCCTTGGCGACGTCCTGCAGGGAGGCGATGAGCCTGTCCACGGCGTCGACGGTGTTGAGCGCCGCGTCCCTGAGGTACATCTTGAAGTCGGTGGCCACCTGGTCGTTCCTGCTCCTGCCGGTGTGCAGTTTGCCTCCGGCGGGGCCGATGAGCTCGGTGAGCTTGACCTCGATGTTGGTGTGGATGTCCTCGAGGGAGTAGTCCATCTCGAAGGTGCCGCCCTTGAGGGAGGCGGCGAGCTTGCGGAGTCCGCCGGTGATGGCGTCCGCATCCTCCTCGGGGATGATCTTGCGCGCCTTCAGCATGCGCACGTGGGCGAGGGACCCCATGATGTCGTAGAATGCCATCCTGCCGTCGACGTCGAGGGAGGAGGTGAACCTGAGGGTACCCTCGTCCATGCCGCCCTCGAACCTTCCTGACCATAGCGCCTTTCCGGACATTTGAATCACTGTTTCTTTCCCTGGTGGGCCCTGGCTGCGGTCTGGTCAGGGAGTCCCCAGACGTAGATGAATCCCATGGCGGCCTTGTGGTCGAAGGTGTCCACGGTGTCCTTGGAGTAGGTGGCGAGTCCCACATCGTAGAGGGAGGTGGGGGACTTCCTTCCGACGACGGTGACGCTTCCCTTGAAGAGCTTCACGCGGACGGTACCGTTGACGTACTCCTGGGTCTTGTCGATGAAGGCGTTGAGGGGTTCCCTGAGTCCGCCGAACCACTGTCCGTCGTAGACCATCCTGGTGAACTTCTGCTCGATGCCCCTCTTGAAGTCGAGGACCTCCCTCTGGAGGGTCATGGCCTCGATGGCCTTGTGGGCGGTGATGATGGTGATGGCCGCAGGGCACTCGTAGGTCTCGCGGCTCTTGATTCCGACCAGCCTGTCCTCGACATGGTCGATCCTTCCGACGCCGTTGTCGCCGGCCAGCTTGTTGAGCTTCTCGATGAGTTCCACGCCGTCCATCCTCTTTCCGTCGAGGCATACGGGGATACCGTGCTCGAATCCGATCTCGACGTAGGTGGGGGTGTTGGGTGCCTTCTCGGGGTCCACGGTGTGGATCCAGACGCCTGCCGGGGGTTTTGCCCATGCGTCCTCGAGCTCTCCGCATTCGCAGGAGGCTCCCCAGAGGTTCTCGTCCCTGGAGAAGGGGCTGCTCTTCTTGGCCTTGATCTCGATGCCGTGCTCGGCGGCGTAGTCGATCTCGTCGTCCCTGGTGGCGATCCATTCCCTCTGGGGGGCGATGATCTTGAGGTCGGGGTCCTGGGCCTTGATACCGGCGTCGAAGCGGACCTGGTCGTTTCCCTTTCCGGTGCATCCGTGGGCGATGTACTTGGCACCCTCCTCGTGGGCGATCTTCACCAGGGTCTTGGCCATGAGGGGCCTGGCGATGGCGGTGGAGAGGGGGTAGATGTCCTGGTACATTCCGTTGGCCTTGACGAGGGGCCAGACGTACTCCTCGACGAACTCCTTCCTGACGTCGAAGAAGTCGGCGCGGATCGCTCCGTTCCTGTAGGCGCGGGCGACGATCTCCTCGCCGTCGGTCTCGGGCTGTCCGACGTCGACGGAGATGGCGACGACATCGACGTCGTAGTTCTCCTGGAGCCAGTGGATGTCCACCGAGGTGTCGAGTCCTCCGGAGTAAGCGAGAACGACCTTGTCGCGCTTTCCGTCGGTTTTTGCGGATGCAGATTTGTTTGCCATGGACTACCCCAGTGAGACCAGACTAATAAACTATCGCGTGGGCAGGCGAGGGCGCGCGCGACCCCCGCTGATGCGTTCCCGACACTTCGGAGGATTGTCCGAGCGGATTTCGTTCAGGTGCCGTTATTTCATATGTGCCAGCAATCGTTATTCGGCCCTGTCCGAATACCTGCCTGAGACGCAAAAATACTTGTTTTTCCCGATTGGATTAAATATCCCACCATTTTTGAGCCTTAAAAATAAACGCGCTTTACCTATTCTAATATAACTTGTCTACGTTTTGTCGTCACACCCTTTTTTATAATACAACACGTGGCGACTTAGGTGTCCAACAAAGCGAAACCTTCGAAATTCAGCAGAAGGTATGAAACCTTCCTCAGCGAAGCGTCCAATGAGGAGATCGTTTCGATTTCTAAAGAACTCGCCGAGGAGATGAATGCGCAGATCAAATCGACCACCGTCACGGCCCTGACCCTGTTAGGTATCTCGATGGGTGCCCTGATCCTCTCTATCTCCCTGGTGACAGACCTTGCCGCCAGCATCGCCAGCAGCATCAAGAACATGATCTTCCTGATGCGTATGATCTCGATCGCCTTCATGTGCATCACCGCACTGATCGCGTTCCTGGTGATCCAGAAGGTCAACAAGGCTTCGTCGTTTTCGCCTTTGATGTGGAGGCACATCCGCGAGACTGCCTCCGACGAGACAGCGTACGAACAGATGGACGCAGTTCGTTCGCTGGATTTCTTCGTATCCTCTGCCAAGAACCTGAACGTCACGGCAGCACTGACGCTTGTGCTGTCCGGAATATTCCTCGGATTCAGCTACATCTACCAGATGATGGCCGCATCCGGATACATGTGAGGCATACCATGGCTGCGGGCAGGAACAGGATCGGACCCATCGCCTTATCCGTACTCGGATTGCTCATAATCTCCGGGGCGCTCTGCGCATCCGCACCTTCCGATGCGGCATAACCGACAATACTGCGG
>CADAGG010000107.1 GCA_902787415.1 methanogenic archaeon | reverse complement strand
CCCTTCCCGCATGCACCTTCGAGTACCCCTGGTACTGGCTCTCCTCCTGGAAGCAGGGGGACGATGCGGAGTTCGCATCCGACTGTGCCAGCATCCTTTTCCACAACGGTAAGATCTATGTGGACGGGGGCGACAGCGGCCTCTCCGTCTCCTCCGGCGGTTCGGTCGCCCTCACCGCCCAGTGGGAGGAGATGGGATTCGACGGCAACAGGTACGGCGACTACCCGGTCATCTACATGTACATCACCTGCGTCATCATCATCGCCCTCTTCATAGCCGGTATTGCGCTGGTGATCTACCGCGCCAACCAGAGGAGGGATGCCGCATGAGCACCTTCAGGGACATGTCCGTGGGCGACATAGCGGTGGTCACCAACGTCTCCGGCAGCGGACAGCTGAGGAAGCGCATGCTGGACCTCGGACTCACCCGCGGCGCGAAGGTGGAGCTCATCAGGATCGCACCCCTGGGAGACCCCATCGAGATACAGCTCAGGGGATTCAGGCTCACCGTCAGGAAGGTCGAGGCCGAGATCGTAGAACTGGACATCATACACCGTGCGAAGGAGGCGAAGGAATGATCACCGCCGCCCTCATCGGCAACCCCAACAGCGGGAAGACCACGGTGTTCAACAAGCTCACCGGCTCCGTGCAGAAGACCGGCAACTGGCCCGGCGTCACCGTGGACAGGAAGGAGGGTTTCATCAGGACCTACACCAAGGAGAAGATCCTCATCGTGGACCTGCCCGGAATCTACTCCATGTCCCCCTACTCCCCCGAGGAGGTCGTGTCCCGCGACTACCTCATCGGAACGCAGAGCGACAAGCCCGACGTGGCCATCAACATCATCGACGCCTCCAACATCGAAAGAGGACTATACCTATTGACCCAGGTGGCCGATCTCGGCATCCCCATGGTGGTCATCCTCAACATGATGGACGTGGCCGAGAAGAGCGGTATGAAGGTCGATGCGGCCAAGCTCTCCGAGGCCCTCGGATGCGAGGTGGTGCAGACCGTCGGGATCAGGAACCAGGGCACCGAGGCAATCGCCGAGGCCGTTCAGAGGGCCCGCGACGAGCACCGCGTCCCCAGCGAGATCAACTACGGCGAGACCCTCGAATCATGCATCTCGAAGATCTCCCCCGTCATCTCCGAAGGACTCAGGCCCGAGCTCGTCAGGTGGGTATCCATCAAGCTGCTGGAGCGCGACCCCATGGTCCTCGCCGACCTCGGGAAGGAGAAGGTCGACGCCGCCATGGAGATCATCACCGCCTTCGAGAAGGAGGTCGGGGACGACGGCATCCAGATGGTGGCCACCGCCAGGTACGATGCCGGCTCCAGGATCCAGGAGCACTGCCTGACCAGGGTGGAGCCCTCCGAATCCGCCAACACCCTCTCCGACAGGATCGACCGCATCCTGCTCAACAGGGTCGCGGGCATATTCATCTTCGTCGCGGTGATGTTCCTGGTCTACTTCATCGCAGTCCAGACCGTCGGAACCATGGCGGTGGACTTCATCAACGACGGCTTCATGCAGTGGGTCTCCCAGAACATAGGCATCATGATGCTCAATGCGGGAGTGGACCCCTTCCTGCACGACCTCGTCATCTCCGGAATCCTGGGCGGTATCGGCGCCATCATCGGCTTCCTGCCCCAGATCTTCCTGCTCTTCCTGTGCCTCGCGGTGCTGGAGGAGTGCGGGTACATGGCCCGCGTCGCCTACCTGATGGACCGTCTGTTCTATCACTTCGGACTCTCCGGCAGGGCCGTCATCCCGGCTGTCATCGGAATCGGATGCAGCGTCCCGGCCATCATGGGGACCAGGACCATCGAGGACCAGTCCAACAGGACCGTCTCCGTCATCTGCACCTCGTTCATGCCCTGCAGCGCCAAGCTGCCCATCATCACCGTCATCGCCGCCGCCTTCTTCCACGCCTCGGCCATCGTGACCCTCTCGCTGTACCTGTTCGGAATCGTGATGATCCTCCTGTCCGGACTCTTCCTCAAGAGGTTCCCCGGACTCATCGGGAAGCCCGCCCCCTTCGTCATGGAGCTCCCGGTCTACCACATGCCCGCCGTGGACAACATCGTGAACAACGTCACCGACAAGTCCTGGGCCTTTGTCAAGAGGGCGGGTACCCTCATCATGCTCTCCGCGGTCATCGTATGGCTGCTCGCATCCTTCGGAACCGTGGACGGGAAATGGTTCGTGTATCTCGGCGACAATCAGACTTCCGGGTCGTATCTCGCCGCGTTCGGCAACGCCTTCACGTGGATGTTCGCACCCATGGGATTCGGCGACAAGTGGGAGCTGTCCGTGGCCACCCTCACCGGATTCATGGCCAAGGAGAACCTGCTCGGAACCCTGGCGGTCCTGCTCGACTCCTCCGCGGACTCCGAGGGATTCATCACCGCCGCATCCCTCGCCAATTACACCACGGTCGGGGTCGCCATGTCCATGCTGATCTTCAACCTGATTTGTGCACCCTGCGTGGCCGCCATCGGCGCCATGAGGAGGGAGCTCGGAACCTGGAAGAGGACCCTCATGGCCATCGTCTTCCAGTGCGCCACGGCCTACGGGGTGGCCACCATATTCTACCAGTTCTGGCTATTGAGCACCGGCACGTTCAGCTGGATGTTCGTGTTCGCAGTCATAGCGATCATCGTGCCGGTCTACGTCATCGCCGTCCCCGACTCCGTCGGGAGGATCATGTCGCTCTTCGGAAAGAGACCGAAGGAGGAATCCGAATGAATGCCGCCACCTTCATCGTTGCCGTGATCGTCATCCTGATCATCGGTGGTGCCGCCTACCGCGTGTTCCGCATGTTCACCGGCAAGGGGTCGTCCTGCGGATGCTGCAAAGGGGATTGCTGCGGATGTTCCCGCAACATCAACTGCGAGGTCCGCGAAGAGGAAAAGAAGTGAATTTTAGGCCATCCTAACCTAAATCGCATGCAATCCCCTGCGGACGGTCCAGCAAAGTTTAGACATCCTTAAATATCCGTACAGGGGATTCGAAAGTATGAATACCGTAACCATCATGGTCGCATTGTTCGTAGTGCTGTTTCTGGTATTCGCCACGTACATGGGCTACAGGGAGCTGAAGGAGGAGTCCGGTTCGGGCGACGACGGCATGACCCCCACCATGCACTGCAGGATCATGGCCGACAGGGAACAGAACGTTCCTTGATCACTCTTCGGTCCTCATACCCAATTCTTCCGCGATCGCTTTCAGTCTCCCCCTTCCTACGAAGCAGACAGGATCCGACCCTAATTCATCCGTGCAGAGCCTCAGGGCATCCGCATCGGGGATCCCCGAGGGCATGCGGTCGAGACCGACTACGCAGTCGACCCCTATGGAATAATTCTGAAGGAACGAGCGGACGTACATCTCGTAGCATCCTGAGATCACCGCGACCCTGCACCCCTCCCTGCGGAGACCGTTCACCCTCTCCGCCATGCCGGGCACCGGTTCCACCCCGGGGAAGTGCCTGTCGAACGACCCGATGAAGAAAGTGACGAAATCCCGGAACTTGCAGGTGCATCCGGTGTAGCAGCGGGCGAAGAGGACGTCGAGCGGGACCGAGAGGTACTCCCGCAGTTTCCCCTCATCGAAAGGCATTTTGAATTGGGAAAATGCCTCCGAGAACACGGAAGCGAAGCATCCGTCGGTGTCCGCCAAGGTCCCCTCAAATTCTACTATATAATTCATTCCGTCCGCCCCCATGCCTTCCCGCTTTTTGTTCTTTTGCCGACCGCGGAATCGCACGTTATCGCGCGTATTCCGTACGCATGACAATGTCGGGAAAATGCATCCATCACTATAATTAAAAAGGGTAAGCAGGATTTTTCATCAACATGAAAAGCGACATCGAAATTGCACAGAGCGCGAAAGTCGAACACATCAACGATATTGCAGCGAAAGTCGGCCTTACCCCCGATGACCTCGAGCCATTCGGAAAGTATGTCGCCAAGGTCCCCCTCGACGTCCTCGACCGCATCGGCAAGGACAAGAAGAACGGAAAGCTCATTCTCGTTACCGCCGTCACCCCCACTCCCGCCGGAGAGGGAAAGACCGTCACCACCATCAGTCTCATCCAGGGACTCTCCGCCATCGGCAAGAACGTCGTCGGAGCCCTGAGGGAGCCCTCCATGGGACCCACCTTCGGAGTGAAGGGAGGAGCCACCGGAGGAGGAAACGTTCAGGTCTACCCCATGTGGAAGATCGACCTCGAGTTCACCGGGGACATCCACGCCGTGGCATCCGCCCACAACCTTCTGTCCGCCGTCCTCGAGAACAACCTCGTCAGGGACAACCCCCTGAACATCGACCCCACCAGGATCGTATGGAAGAAGACCGTCGACATGAACTGCCGCGAGCTCAGGAAGATCATCGTCGGTCTCGGAGACACCAAGCTCAGCGGAGGAGTCCCCCACGAGAGCGGATACCTCATCACCTCCGCCTCCGAGATCTCCGCCATCCTCGCCCTCGCCAAGGACTACGCCGACCTCAGGAAGAGGCTCGAGAGGATCGTCGTCGCCTACACCTACGACAACCAGCCCGTCACCGCCGGACAGCTCGGCTGCGTCGGATCCATGATGGTCATCCTCAGGGAGGCCCTCATGCCCAACCTCGTGCAGACCCTCGAGGGACAGCCCGTCTTCATCCACGGATTCCCCTTCGCCAACATCGCCCACGGAAACAACTCCATCATCGCCACCAAAGCGGCCGTGAAGCTCGGCGACTACGCAGTCACCGAGGGAGGTTTCGCCGCCGATCTCGGAGCCGAGAAGTTCATGGACATCGTCTGCAGGCAGTCCGACATCAGGCCCGACTGCGTCGTGATCGTAGCAACCGTCAGGGCCCTCATGCACCACGGAGGCGCCGACGTCAAGGACCCCGCCACCCTCACCACCGAGGCCCTCGAGCGCGGATTCGCCAACCTCGACAAGCACATCGAGAACATGCAGTCCTACGGAGCACCCGTCATCGTCTCCATCAACCACTTCGCCTTCGACGACCCCGCCCACATGGACCTCATCCGCAAGCACTGCGAGCAGATGGGCGTCGAGGTCGCACAGAACGACGGATTCCTCGAGGGAGGAAAGGGAGCGGTCGAGCTCGCCGAGAAGGTCGTCAAGATCTGCGACACCGTCAAGACCGACTTCAAGTTCTGCTACCCCGACGACTGCTCCGTCAAGGATAAGATCAAGGCCGTCGCCACCAAGATCTACGGTGCCGACGACGTCGTCTACTCCGACCTCGCCGAGAAGTCCATCAAGACTCTCGAGGAGCAGGGATACGGCAAACTGCCCGTCTGCATCGCGAAGACCCAGTACTCCATTTCCGACAACGCCGCGCTCAGGGCGGCACCCAAGGGATGGAAGCTCCAGGTCAGGGAGGTCAACCTCTCCGCCGGTGCCGGATTCATCGTTCCCGTCTGCGGAGCCATCATGCTGATGCCCGGACTCGGAAAGGTCCCCGCGGCCATGAACATCGACCTTACCGACGACGGTAAGATCATCGGCCTGCACTGAAATTCCTTACGGGGGCTCCGGCCCCCGATTCTTTTCCACACTTTTGACGATATCCGGATTGTTCTCCGAGGTATCGCATAAAATCACGATTCCCGATGTTTCTGCAAGAAATCCCAAAAGGGACCATAGGCGAGGGTCCCATCCCCTCTGACCTATGGTCAAACGCAAGCAGGGAACCGGATTGGATGTGGAGGATAAGTTTCCTGTCTGCAAAAATGAATATGCGTTCCTGGTTTATAAATGTTTGCTAATTGCATTTTAGCAAATAGATTCTGTAAAAGAAAACCAACGACCCAGACATGCCAGGTCGTTGGTTCTGTTTCAGTTAGAGATCTTGCCGTCAGCCATGTCGTACCAGCGGTTAGCCTCGTCGATGTCCTTGTCGACGGAATCGCCGGTGGCGTACATGTCCCCGAGGAGGATCTGCGCACCCTTGTGGCCGTGCATGGCGGCCGCCGAGAGCCACTTCACCGCCTCGCGGGAATCCTGGTCGGTCCCGGCGCCGGTCTTGTAGAGCTGTCCGAGGACGAACTGCGCCTCCTTGTGCCCGCCGTTGGCGGAATCGAGCATGAGGTTGAAGGTCTTGCCGAGGTCCCTGGAGACGCCGTTGCCGTCCATGTACAGAAGACCCAGCTCGTACATGGCCCTGATGTCCCCGTCCTCCGCGCACCTCTCGAAGAGGGCCGCGGCCTTCACGGGATCGGCATCGATGCCGTATCCGCGGAGGTAGATCTTGGCGAGGAAGTAGGCGGCGTTCATGTTCTCCTTGTCGGCCGCCCTCTGGAGCCACTTGCGGGCGAGCGTGAAGTCCCTGTCGATGCCCTGGCCGCGCGCATATACGAGTCCCAGGTAGAATTCCGCGTCGGAGACGCCCTGGTCCGCCTTGGAGGAGAGGATGGACAATGCGGCGGAATAATCGTCCTCCGCCTTGTTCCTGATGACGAACTTGGCCCACTCGAGGGGCTCCATCTGTCCGTCGGGTCCTCCGATCATGTCCCGACCATCGGCGATACCGTTATTAATGTTTCTCGGGAAGGACTTCCTTCCGAGGGAGATGCTGCAGAGTGCTACATCCCTGAGAGTTGTCGTTGAGAGCGTTTTCCTATCCATGGTAAACCAATCGCTGACAATAGCATATAAAGCTCACAGGGGGAGGTGGCCGAAAGTGACCGAAAGTGAGATTTCCGCCAATCCCCCTTTATTTATATTGCTTTTAATCTAAGGAAGGGCGATGAACAACGATACCGTTCGCGTGGTCGACCAGTATGCCGCGAGCATCCGTGCATGGATGGA
>CADAGG010000106.1 GCA_902787415.1 methanogenic archaeon | reverse complement strand
GGACCAAGGTTACCGATTCCGCGGCGGTGCTTGCTGTTCCTGTGGGAAAGCAGCTTGATTCCCCACCTCTTGGTGGCTCCCTGGAATCCCTTACCTTTGGTGATGGCGATGACGTCGATGATTGCTCCCTCGGCGGCGAAGTCGGTGATGGTGACCTCTTTTCCGAGGATGCCCTTGGCGTACTCGATCCTCTCTTTCATCACACCTCCACCGATCCTGAGCTCCATGAGGTCGGGTACCTTCTTGGGTACACCGCTGACGAGCTTGGGCTGGGTGTAGGCGAGGACGCGGACGTCCTCGACGTCGAGGTTGTCGAACCTGGAGAAGTCGGGCTCTCCCCTCTTGGGGATGTTGACCCTGCGGTCAAGCATGGGGTCAACGTCTGCTGCCCATACCTCACCGGCGGTCTTGAGTCCGTCGATCTGCTGCTCGTAGAACCTGACAGCAGCGATCTTCATGGGGGGTACCTCGACAACGGTTACGGGAGTCTGGACTTCCATACCGGAGGTGGTGCTCTTTGCTTTCTTGTCAACGACAAACGCGTGGGTCATTCCTGCCTTGTATCCGGCGAATCCCTGAATCTTAGGGGCTCCGCTGATCTCGGGCCAGGAGTCTAACCTGGGCGTCTGCGATTTTGCTCTCTTCCTAGGGCCGAATGCCCTGGATCCCTTCTTTGGGCGTCTTCTTTGCGGCATATTTTACACATACCTGCGAGGGTCTCTTCGCTAACCTCGCGCTATATTTCAGACGAACGCCTTCATGAACCGACCGTGACGCCTTATTTGTCCCCAAAAGACCTCGAGGGCCGGGGATCAAGCATGGGTTGCGTTGCATTGCCCGATACGTCTGGTCGGACATAGAGTATGTCCAATCTAAGCCTTCGTAAGCCGATGTTATATATAAAACATCCCTACGCGTCCTTATTATTATAGGGGCGTGGGGAAGGGGTTTGTGCGGAAGGGGTTTGGAAAGGGATGCAAACCGCTCAGAGCTTGCCTTCCTTGGCCTTCTTCTTCGCACGGTCCATGCGCTGCTTGGCGGTGAACCCGGTGGATTCCTCGAGGAACTTGTTGAGCATCCTCTTGGAGTTGAGGATCTCCTCGTCGGAGAGGGACTTGGTGTCCTCGACATTGATGGTGAGAAGTCCCATCTGGGTCTTCGAGAGAACCTTGGCCTCGATCCTCGCCATGACACCGTACGAGGACACGAAGCAGCCGTTCTCCTCGGACACGTTTCCGAAGACTTCCTTCATGAGAGCGCCAAGTTTTGCACCCTCGATCTTGTCGTAGAATCCCCTCTTGATATCGAACTCGGTCATTTCTCCAGCCATGGTGTCACATCCTGATGGTGAGGTCGCTGTCGAACGCACGGCCGATGTCGGCGGCGGTTCCCAGGTACTTCTCTGCTTCCAGGTATTGCTCCCAGGTTTTTCTACATTCGCATGCGACGTTCAGGTCGGCGGGGTCCTGGCTGAAGGAGAAGCGCTCCACGGCGGCGAGGGCCTCCGCATCGCATTTTCCACAGTTGTGGACACCCCTCTGCGAACCTCCTCCGGAGGGGGAGGAGATGATGCGGGAATGCACAGTGCCAGACACCTTCTTCATGACCTCCATCAGGGACCATATCCACGGGGGTCTGAAGTCCCCTCTCTTCCACAGCCTCTCGACGTAGGTCCCGTGCTGGATGTTGAGGGGGTTGATGGAGATCTCGTCGGAGAATGGGTCGGCGAAGCGGACGGACGACACGACATCGTCCATGCCGGCCTTCTCGGACATGAACGGGGGCTTCAGGAGCAGGTAGGTCCTCACCATGAGGCCGGCGGCCTTGAGCCTCTCGCCGGCGGCCTTGCTCTGCGCCGCGGTGAAGCCCTTGTTGATGCTGGTCCTGAGGATCTCCTCGTTGGAGGACTCAAGACCCAGAGCGACTGTCATGTTCTTCGGGAGGGATGCCGCGAGCTCGTCGGTGATGAACTCCGGACGGCTCTCCACGAGGAGCCTCCTGCATCCCGCGAACTCGCGGAACACGCGCTCCCTGACGGGCACGGGGATCTCCTCGGGGTCGAAGAAGCTCCCGGAGGTGTAGATCTTCACGAAGGGTTCGCCCTTGTACTTGGCGAGAGCCTGGTCGATCTGTGCGTTGAGGTCCTCCTCGGTGACTCCGCTGAGCGAGGCGGTGCGGTACCCGCACATGGTGCATCCGCCGCTGCCGCTCTTGGCCCAGCAGCATCCGTTGGTGCGCATGATCGCGACCATCGCATCGACCTTCCTTCCTCCGGACATGTCGCTCTCCTTCCAGAGCGTCTCCAGCTCCCTGGGGGACCTCCTATCTCTCGTCTGAGCCATCGGCTACCCAATCATACCCCGTCTACTTTAAGGTTGAGGGCGCGGGCGCCTGCGCGGACGATAGTAATTTAAGGGGGTTGCGGATGGGGTAGCAGGAATAACATGTCGAAGAACGTCATAGTCATCGGATCCGGAGCCGCGGGAATGACCGCTGCATCCGAGGCCAAGAGGTGCGACCCCTCGGCGAAGGTCACCGTCATCACGGAAGACGAGCACATCGCCTACTCCCCCTGCGTCATCCCGTGGGCGCTCGAGGGCAAGGCGAAATGGGAGGACATCGTCATGCACGATGCCGCCTTCTACAAAAAAGAGAGGGACATCGAGGTCCTCACGAAGACGAAGGTCGCATCGGTCTCCGATGCCGACAAGAAGGTCGTCACCGGGGACGGCAGGGAATACACCTACGACTCACTGGTCATCGCCACCGGCAGCACGGTCTTCATCCCCCCGGTGGAGGGCAAGGACCTCAAGGGTGTGTTCGGCATCAAGACCATCAACGACGGGAAGGCCATAGAATCCGCGCTGAAGGATGCGAAGAAGGTCGTCATCGCGGGCGCCGGGGTCATCGGACTCGAGGCGGCGCTGGCGTTCGTCAACATCGGAAAGGAGGTCACCGTCATCGAGATGATGGACCAGGTCATCCCCCGTATCGCCGATTCCGACATGGCCGAGCCCATCCAGAAGTACCTGGAGGGCTGCGGCGTCAGGATCATCCTCAAGGCGCCCCTGCAGAAGGTCTGCGGTACCGACAGGGTCACCGGAGTGGTGGCCGCAGGCGTCGAGTACCCCGCCGACCTCGTCATATTCGCAACGGGCGTCCGCGCCAACCTCGCCATCCCCAAGATGCTGGAGCTGGACATCGGACAGCTGGGAGCGGTCGTCACCGCGCCCACCATGCAGGCATACAGGAGGGGAAGGCTCGTCAGGGACGTTTTCCTGGCGGGGGACGTTGTGCAGTGCCAGTCCGCCGTAGTGGCCGGACCCACGATGAGCCAGCTCGGATCCTCCGCGGTCAGGGAGGGCCTCGTCGCCGGCAGGAACGCCGTCGGAGGGAACGCCGTGTGCGGACCCGTCGCCAGCCCCTGGGTGAGCGCGATCGGCGGAAAGCAGATCGCCGGTACCGGCATGTCCCTTGGACTCGCATCGTGGTACGGGCTCGACGTGGCCACCGGCAAGGCCGAGGGCCTCACCCGCGCAAGGTACTATCCCGGCGGGAAGCCCCTCACCGTCAAGGTGCTCGCGGACAGGTGCAGCCGCAGGATCATCGGAGCGCAGATCGTCTCCGAGGAGGACGTCACCGGACGTATCAACTGGCTGACCGCCGCCATCATCGACGGCACCACCGCGGACGACTTCGCAGTCAGGGCGGAGAACGCCTACTGCCCCCCGACCAACCAGGTCAGGGATGTCGTCCTCGCCGCAGTGGACGACCTCCTCAGGAAGCTGTGAGGCCGGCGGATGGACTACCAGGAATACAAGGCGCTGTACAACCGCCTGCAGTCCTACCGCGACATAGAGAGGCTGATAGCCGAAGGCTACGACAGCCGTCTCGTGAAATCGGTGTACACGCAGAAGACCAGCAGGGACGTCAAGAA
>CADAGG010000105.1 GCA_902787415.1 methanogenic archaeon | reverse complement strand
CAGGGGCTCGGCGGTGGGTCCCGCCCTGAGGACGGTGTCGAGCTTGATCTCCTTCCTGAACTGTGCGTCCTTGTTGAACTGTCCGTGGAAGTGGGAGTTGTACGCGCATGCGGCGATCTCCTCGCGGGTGGCGATGCCGTCGTGCATCATCCTGCGGGCGATCATGGCGTAGAGGGAGGTGAGGGAAAGACCCATTCCGGCTTCCCAGTCCGCGTCGGTGGTACCGTTGAGGACCTCGTTGACGGAGTCGTCGTCGAGATCGGTCATCTTCTCGGCTCCGCCGACGATGACCACATCGTGCATACCGGATGCGACGGCCATGACTCCCTGCCTGAAGGCGACTCCTCCGGATGCTCCTCCCGCCTCGATGGAGGTGGAGGCCACGTGCTTTCCTGCCATTCCGGTGTAATCCGCCACCAGAGCGTCGATGTGCTGCTGCTTGATGAAGCGGCTGGACATGTTTCCTATGTAGATCGCTTCGATCTCCTCCCCGGAGAGTCCGGCGGAGGCCATCGCTTTCATTCCTGCTTCGAGACCGAGGGACCTGAAGGACTGTCCCCAGAGTTCTCCGAATTTGGTGCTTCCGGCTCCTATGATTGCTACGTCCCTCATTCTCATTCCTCCGGCATCTTGATGGTGTTCTTGTATTTCGCGTAGATAGCGTAGTCGATGTACTCGACGTTGGCGAGGAGCTTGTCGAGTACGGGTGCGTTGTCGCGCTTGAAGTCCTTGATCGCGTCGGTGACGGTGATGTCGAACGCGTCGGATCCCGCTCCGGATCCGTAGGAGGTCACGAGGATCCTGTCCCCGGGCTGGGCCTGGTCGAGCACATGTGCCAGACCGAGGGGGACTGCTCCGGAGTAGGTGTTCCCGATGACGGGGGTCAGGAGTCCGGGCATCAGCTGTTCGTCGCTGAAGCCGAGCATCTTGGCGGCCCTGGTGGGGAACTTCCCGTTGGGCTGGTGGAGCACGACGTAATTGTAATCGGCGGGGGTGGTGCCCATGGCCTCCATCATCATCTTGGCGGCGGTGGTCACGTGCCTGAAGTAGGCGGGCTCTCCCGAGAACCTTCCTCCGTGCACGGGGTACATCATGCCCTCCCTCCTCCAGAAGTCGGGGGTGTCGGTGGTGAAGCTGAGGGTCTTGTTGATCTCGGCGATGACGTTCTCGGTTCCCAGGAGGTATGCCGCTCCTCCGGCGGATGCGCTGTATTCAAGAGCATCCCCGGGTGCTCCCTGGGAGGTGTCGGCTCCGATGGCCACTGCGTATTTCACCATGCCGGACGCGACGAGTCCCATTCCGGCCTGGATACCGGCGGTTCCCGCCTTGCATGCGAATTCCAGATCTGCTGCGGTCATGGCGGGGGTGGCCCCGATGGCCTCGGCGACGATAGACGAGGAGGGTTTGACCGCGTAGGGGTGGGACTCGGATCCGATGTAGACCGCACCGATCTCGGCGGGGTCGACCTCGGGGACGCGCTCCAGCATGTCCCTGGCGGCGGTGGTGGCGATGGTGATGGTGTCCTCGTCGGGGGAGGGGACGGACTTCTGGGTGATCATCAGTCCCTTTCCCATGGCGGCGCCGTCGGCACCCCACACCCTTCCGATCTCGTCGGGTTTTATCCTGTATTTGGGCACGTAGGCCCCGTAGCTAACTATTCCTACCATATTCAGTTCCCTTCCTTTAATTCAGAGAGTTTGGCGATCAGCCTCTCCACCGGCAGGTCGGTGACCACCAGCGGGATACCTTCCCTCTCGGCCAGTTTGATGGCGAGGGGGTCGGTCTGATCGGGTTTCTGGTACACGACCATGGCGGGTGTCAGGGGGTGGGCCCTGATGGCCACCATGGGCGAACGTCCGTAGTGGACGTCCGTGAAGATGAGGGCACGCTCGGTGCTCCATCCGTAGATCTTCAGATAATCCTGAGAGCTGAGGCTCAGGATGGCCTTGAGGGAGTCCACGACGGTGAAGCCGTAGATCCTCTTCGAGGGGGTCTTGACGGGATTGATGTTCTCCCCGCCGATGGCGCGGATGAACACGTTCTCGTCTATTCCCTGGGGATACTCATCCATGGCGATCACGCAGGAGAGCTTGCTCTCGGGCATGTACTTCACCTGGACGGGGGAGCCCTTCTCCTCGTCGAGTCTGAGGAAGGCGTCCACCATCTTGCGGATGACCGCCACGCCGGGGGACTTCCTCCTGCCGGACTCATAATCGCTGATGACCGAGTGGGAAACCCCCATGGCGTCGGCCAATTCGTACTGGGAGAGGCCGAACTCCTCCCTCCATTTGCGGATGGTCTTGCCGGGCTCGGCGGCGAGGGTGATCTCGCCCGCGATCTTCTCCCTGAACTCGTCAGACATTGGATATGACCATGGGTGCGGAATATAAAATACTGTCGTACAGGGATTACGTCAATCGACGAAAACACTGCTGCGATAGTCCTTTAGGAGCGGATTACTCTCCAGAATCCGTCCCTGTTCCCGCCGATTCTCTCCAGTTTACCGTTCTCCCGCAGCTTCTTCAGTTCGGCCGAAAGCGTCCTTACGGATATGCCGAGTTTATCTGCTAAGTCATCCCTGGAAATATTGGGATACTCTGAAAGGATATCCAGAATCGCTTTCTCGCGCATATGCCCATTTTTTCCTGCAAGTGAGGGCCCCAAGCCAATAGTGACTTTCACCGAGGAGGGATCTGTCGCTTCTACGATTGATAATGAAGAGATTCCGCCCTCTTTTCTGATGCGCTCGATAGAGAATATACCGGATCCAAGACGTTCCACCCAACCCACAGCCATCGCAAGGGACATCAAACCGTTGTTACGCGGGTCGCTCACTCCCCCATGAATTGCGTCCTCCAGCCTCACTCTCATCGATCCGGGATTGCGTATCTCGATACGGCCGGACCCGAGACGTATGATAACTCCGCCTGAGAGGTAATAATCAGCGTGAAGAACCGCGTTCATGACCGCTTCCCTCACAGCTATAAACGAATCGGAATACCCTCTGTTCGAAAAACCCCTTAGTTCGAAAGGAACTCCCATGACCATCGACAGCCGGTTCAGGACCTCATGAACGAACGTGTATACGTTCCCGCTCCAATCCCCGGAATTCGAGTGAATACGGTAGGTATACCTATCCTCGCCACCGCCCTCTGTATAATCTAGGAAATAACTCCCATATACCTGGCGGATACAGCTTACCTTACCGAACATAAGCAGTCCCGAGCCGGTGGGGTGGAGGCTTCCTCCGATATCCCTCGCAGCACCCGAAAGCTGGAGGAACTCTTCCATCGGGATCTGTATCCAAGGGTGATTCGGCTTGTAAACTCTGAGTTCATTTAGATATCCTGAAATGGAATTCGTATCGAAACATTCCAGGTTCAGGTTCTCAATGGGGGTTATATCAACGGTGATGTCTTCCGAATCCCGGATCATCTCTTTGATCTCATCCATTCTGCAATGGTAATCCCCTTCGTGATTACGTTTGAAAGTGCCAGAATTCATATTATTCTTAACATAAACTGGCCGGATTCTCCTGTCTGCCTGAGGGATTCTGATGACTATTACCTGTTTTTCATCTATCTCCCTGACTTCTACGTCCTTATCTTTCAGGATATTGACGTTGGTGAATCTCGGATTGTTTAGATTATCCCAGAGTGTCTTGATTGTATTCTCGGGATCTGTGACACCGGTTACTTCAAGGTGCCCTTCGACCTCCGACACTCCGAATACAACTGTACCCCCAAAGGTATTGGCAAAAGACGAATAAGTTTCCCAGAAATCATCTGGGACTCCTTTAGATGCGGACTTTGCCTCGAAATACAAACCTTCTTTCATATCAAAGTCAAAGGGTGCAGGATTCATCATTGTAGTGTATGTTGTTTATATATTTAAGGCAATTTATCAGGCAATAATAGTGCAGTTATAGGGAAATATTA
>CADAGG010000104.1 GCA_902787415.1 methanogenic archaeon | reverse complement strand
TCGAACCCGGCAGTTAAGCCCTCCCGCGTAGATGTCGCGTACTGTGTTGCGCAAGTGCACGGGAAAGCATCCACGCTGTCAACCACTTCTTCACTTCTCCTGGATGGGCATCGCCATCGTTTTACAGATCATCTCTACGTCAATCGACGAATCTACTTGACGGCACTATTATATCATATCGCGCGATTGTTCGTACGATGATACTCATAAAATTCGGCGGAAGCGTGATTACCGACAAGGCCGAGTATCGCAAGTTCAACAAGGAGACCGTCGCCAGGCTGGCAGACGAGATCAAACGCTCCGGAGAGGAGGTCATCATCGTCCACGGGGCCGGTTCGTTCGGTCACGTGGTCTCCAAACAATACAACCTGCAGAAGGGCTACGAGAACGACTCCCAGATCCCCGCCATGGCAAGGGTCATGTGCGACACCAGGGAGCTGAGCGCCATGGTGGTGGAGGAGCTCCTCGCCAAGGACATCCCCGCGGTCTCCGTCCCCATCGGGTCCTGCTTCGTCGCCGACGGCGGCAAGCTGGTGGTCGACAACGAGGAACCCCTCAGGAGGCTCACCGACCTCGGCATCATGCCGGTCATGTTCGGCGACGTCATCACCGACAGGAAGACCCGTTTCTGCATCGTGTCCGGCGACCAGGTCATGGAGTTCCTGTGCCGGATGTACAATCCCGAGAAGGTCGTGTTCGTTTCGGACATCGACGGACTCTACGACCGCAACCCCAAGACCGACAGGGCCGCACGCATGATCGGCACCGTCACCAAGGAGAAGATGGAGAGCATCGCCACCGACTCCAACGTGGACGACGTCACCGGAGGGGTGCGCAACAAGATGGAGGCCATGCTCCGCATGACCGACGGCAGCAGGAAGTGCTACCTGGTCAACGGCAACGCCCCCAACCGCCTGTACTCGCTGCTCAAGGGCGAGACAGTCACCTGTACTATCGCAAAAGGAGGCCTGGAATGACCGGAGAACCCATCAGAAGCAGGAAAGCCGACCATATCAAGATCTGCGTGGAGGAGAGGATCGCTCCCGACCACTGCTACTGGGACGATGTGAGGCTCGTACACAACGCAATGCCCGAGATCGACATGGACGAGATCGACATGTCCGCCGAGGTCCTCGGCAGGAAGCTGGAGTTCCCGTTCATCGTGACCGCCATCACCGGCGGCTTCTCCGGCGCGAAGAAGATCAACGCCAACATCGCGAAGGCCTGCTCCGAGCTCGGCATCGGAATGGGTGTCGGCAGCGAGAGGGCAGGTGTCACCGGGGTCGACCCCGAATCCTACAGCGTGATCAAGGACTACGACGTCCCGCTGGTCATCGGCAACGTCGGCGCCCCCCAGCTCGTCAAACAGAAGAGCAAGGACATGTTCTCCGCCGAGATGGTGGGACAGGCCAAAGAGCTCATCGACGCCGACTATGTGGCGATCCACCTGAACTTCCTCCAGGAGGTCGTGCAGCCCGAGGGAGACTGCAACGGGAAGGGCGTCAGGGACGCCATCCGCGACCTGGCGAGGCAGTACCCCATCATCGTCAAGGAGACCGGCGCGGGCATCGACGCCTTCACCGCCGAGAGGCTCAAGGGCATCGGGGTCCAGGGAATCGACGTGGCAGGCATGGGAGGCACCAGCTTCTCCGCCGTGGAGATGTACCGCGCGGAGGACCAGGGCGACGACATGCACGCCGAGATCGGCAACACCTTCTTCGACTGGGGAATACCCGCCCCCGTTGCGTTGCAGGAGGCGAAGGCCGCCAAACTACCGCTCATCGCATCCGGAGGCGTACTCGACGGTGCCCACGTGGCCGCCGCCATCGCCATGGGTGCCACCGCCGCCGGCGCTGCCAAGGCCGTCCTCAAGGAGGCCACGGAATCCGCCGAGGCGGTGAAGAACAAACTTCTCCTGATCAAGGAGGAACTCAAGGTGGCCATGATGCTCACCGGTTCCGCCAACATCGAACAGCTCTCCAAGGCGAGGTATGTGGTCCTTGGCGAAACCAGAGAATGGTTGGAGGGATTGAAATGGACGCAAAACAGTATCTGAAGAAGACTTCCGCGGAGCTCGACTCCGCCATCAAGAGCTACATCCCCGACGAGGAGCCCATGAGGCTCATCGAGGCCTCCAGGCAGTACCCGTACGCCGGAGGAAAGAGGATGAGGCCCGCCATCGTCATGGCGGCCTGCGGTGCGGTCGGAGGGGACAAATCCAAGGCCGTCCCCCTGGCAGTCGCCATCGAGTACATCCACAACTTCACCCTGATCCACGACGACTACATGGACGGGGACGAGATGAGGAGGGGAATGAAGACCATCCATGTCGGATACGACATGCCCACCGCCATCCTCGCCGGTGACGCCCTCTTCGCCAAAGCATACCAGATCATCGCCGACCTGGACATCCCCAGCGACAACATGAGGGGCATCCTCCAGTTCGTCTCCAAGGCCGTCTGGGACCTCGCGAGGGGACAGCAGTTCGACATCGAGAACGAGCACAAGCTCGTCTCCGAGGCCAGGTACACCGAGACCATCTTCCTGAAGACCAGCGTGCTGTTCGCGGCCGCCGCCGCGGGAGGAGCGCTCTGCGGAAACGCCAAGCCCGAAGTCGTCGAGGCCATCAACAAGTACGCACTCGACATGGGACTCGGATTCCAGATGTACGACGACTACCTCGGCATCGCGGGAGACTCCTCCAAGACCGGAAAGTCCGTCGGAAACGACCTCCGCAAGGGAAAGTGCACCCTCATGGTCACCTACACCCTGGAGAACCTCAAGGACGAGGCCAAACTCGCCAAGTTCAAGTCCATCCTCGGCAACATGGACGCCACCGAGGAGGAGGTCCGTGAGGGAATGCAGATCATGAAGGAGATCGGCGCCATCGACTACAACAAGAAGGCCGCCGAGGACAAGATCGCATCCGCCAAGGCATACCTCTCCATCCTGCCCGAGAGCGAGGACAAGGAGTTCATGCTGGCACTTGCGGATTACGCGATCAACAGGGACGTCTGAAAGTCAAGAAGAAACCACTTACGGGTCACCGACCCCGTCGGCGGTGATCCGGAACATCGCAGACCTTCCCTCGGGGAGGCTGCGGTGCTTTATTATCACGGCGTTGCGGAGACCGTTGCCGCGCATGTCGAGACGGATGATCGTCTTGGCGTTGTGGTGCATGGCGTGTCCGCCCAGGAACTCTATGGCACCGGTGGTTATGTTGGTGTAGACCTGCGATGTTATCAGGATGGGCACCTCGTAATCGCGGGCCAGGTTCAGCAGCACCTCGGTCTGCCTGATGAAATCGTTCCTCATCTCCATGTTGTCGTAGTTGAGGCGGTAGAACATGGTCATCGAGTCGACCACCACCAGGCCCAGCACGCCGGTCCTGGCGATCTTCGCGATCTGGTCGACGCGGTTGGACTGCTCCGTGAAGCTGTGGACCTGGAAGATCAGCAGGTCCTTGACCAATGCCTCGTCCTTGAAGATCTGCATGATACGCTCGTAGGACAGACCCTCGGTGTCCACATAGGCCACCTTCTTCCCGCTCTGGATGATGTTGCGGGCCATCTGCATGCAGATGTTGGACTTCCCGCACCCCGCCTCTCCGTAGAAAAGCGTGACGCTGCCTGCTTCGATCCCTCCTCCGAGGAGGGCATCAACGTATTTGCAGCCGAGCGGGATACGGTTCACGTTAAGGGTTATGCCGCGTCCGTTCATAAAACTACTTGGTTCTATGACGTTTTGAGTGGGGCAGTGTAATTCGGTTTCTAATGCTCATTTTTCGAAGGGGAACATATCTTGAATTGCGATTCTCACTTTCGGTGACCCCCCTCAAAATTTTATATACTGTAAAACAGCGTATGTCAAACGATGCCGTATCGTACCGTGAAGATCCAGCTCTTCCCTAAACCCGAACAGGAGAAGGAAGATCCAGCTCTTCCCTAAACCCGAACAGGAGAAGAAGCTCTTACTGACCCTGCATGCCTGCAGGGCCACCTACAACGATCTCAACGAGTACTGCAGGGACTTCACTAAAAGATACGATGAATGGCGCGAGAACATGGGCATTGAGGAAGGTGAAGATGCTTCGCTTTACGAAACGGATACCAACCCTCTTCCGAGGTTCCCTTCGGAATTCGAACTCACCGCAAAAGCAGGAGAGTTCAGAGAGATCAACCTCTGGAGACGGGATGCTTACGGTACTGCAGTCAGAGAAGTCGGCTGCAGGATTCATAAGGCCTTTCAGCGCTGGTTCGATTCTTTGGTAGATGATCCTTCCGCAGGAAAACCCAGGTTCAGGACTGACGGGAGATACGACTCGTTCACATATCCTGCGTATAACATGTATCGCTTGGATACTCAGGGATTGTTCAAGGGCAAGAAACCAC
>CADAGG010000103.1 GCA_902787415.1 methanogenic archaeon | reverse complement strand
GCCTTGGCGGCATCGATCTCGATGGCGGGCATGTAGGAGTAGCCGACGCCGAATGCAGCCTGCCATTTGACGTGCTGCTTGGCGGTTCCCATGACGGCGGTCGCGTAGATCAGCACGGCCTGGGAATCGGTGAGCTCGACGATGGGGATGAATTCATCCTTTACCTTGAGGGTGGAGTCCCCGAGGGGGAGGAGGTCGCCGGAGAGGACGGTGCCGGGACCGACCTTGTTGAGGCTGTACATGATGCTGCAGCCGGGGCATCCTACTCCACCGCAGGAACAGTCCTTCTGGAAGGTGAACTGGTCGGTGGTGGGTACGGGAACGAGTCCCAGCCTGTGGGCGATGATCTCGTCGAACAGGGAGGTTACGCTCTCGTACTCTTTGTCGTCCTGCATGATGGGACCGAGGTGGAAGTCCACCTTGTCGATGGCCATCTTGGGAATGTCCTGGAGCATGGTGCGCCTGAGGGCGTTTGCCATAGCGGGCGAGGAGTTCTTAAGGATGAACTTGGCCCTGGTGTCCTCCATTTCGACAATCTCGATTTGCATGACGAATCCTCCTCAGACCCTGCGTCCTCTGCGTCCGCCCTTAGGTTTGGTACCGTCGTGGGGTATGGGGGTGACGTCCTCGATGCGTCCGATCTTGAGACCGGCACGTGCGAGGGCACGGATTGCCGCCTGGGCTCCGGGTCCGGGAGAGGTGGATTTGTTTCCTCCGGGTGCCCTTACCTTGACGTGGATTCCGATGATCTCCTTCTCTGCTGCGATCTCGGCGATCTTCTCTGCCGCCTTCTGTGCAGCGTAGCGAGAGGACTGGTCCTTTGCCTGCTTGACGATCATTCCACCGGTGACCTTGCCGAGGGTCTCGGCGCCGGTGATGTCGGTCAGGGTGATCATGACGTTGTTGTAGCTGGCGAAGATGTTGGCGATTCCCCATTTTGCGGTCATCAGTTAGCCTCCTCTGCGGGTTCTGCGGTTTCCTCTGCTTCTTCCTCAACGGGGGCGGGTGCTGCAGCGGGTGCTGCTCCGGGTCCTGCCCTCATGGGGTGCATCTCGTCGGTGAAGGGGGATGCGGGGTTGTAGGAAACGGATCCCTCCTCCTCACGGAGAACGATGTATCCGGGGACGGTGACCTTGTGACCGTCGACGAAGATGTGTCCGTGGTTGATGAGCTGCCTTGCCTGTTTGATGGTGGTAGCGAGGCCCTTCTGGAAGACGATGGTCTGAAGACGCCTGCTGAGGATGTCCTCGTTCTGGAGGACGAGGATTGCGTTGAGGTCTCCGCCGGTGACGGGGAGGACACCCATGCGTGCGCACTTTGCGATGAGGGCGTCTGCCTCGACCTTTGCCTGTGCGTCTCCGGTCCTGAGGCGTGCCTGCAGGGACCTGGACTGCTTCCTGAAGTTCTTCAGCCTGGTTGCTGCTTTCCAGACCTCGGTCTTGTTCTTGAGTCCGAACTGGCGTACGACCTCGTTCTCTGCCTTGATCCTCTCGCCCTGCCAGGGGTGGGAGGGAGTGTCGAAGGTCTTTCTCGAAAATTTAGGATCTCCCATTCAAATCACCTCAGCTCTTCCTCTTGACTCCGAGTCCAAGGCCTTTCCTTCCGTTGGACTTGGTCTTCTGTCCCCTCACCTTGTGGTGGGTGGAGTGCCTGACTCCGCGGTAGCTGCGGGCCATCTGCATCCTGTTGATGTCGTCGCCCTGGATGATGTCGAGGTCGTTTCCGAGGAGGTGCATGTCTGCGCCGGTCTCGTAGTCGAGCTGGCGGTTGACTGCCCAGCTGGGTGCGTACTCGACGTAGCTGAGAACGAGCTTCTCGAGGTTGGCGACGGTTGCCTCGTCGAGGGAACCGATCTTTGCAGAGGGGTCCACTGCGGCTTTCTTGACGATGATCTGTGCGACCCTCTTTCCGACTCCCTTGATGCTCTGGAGTCCGATGACGGTGTATTTCAGTCCATCGATATCGGTGTTGGCCATACGGACGATGTAGTTGAAGTCATCGCCCTCGGTCTTTGCAGACTTCTTTGCGCCCTTCTTTTTCTCGGCGGGTGCGGCGGCGTCTGCTTTCTGGTTAGGTGCTGCCATTTTTCATTCCTCCGTAAATGTTCCGCCTTGCGGCGGAAAGCTCAAGCGCAGACCGGATTCGGACCGCGCTCTCAGTGTTCGTTCCGATATGCGGGACGGGTCCTGAGTTTACGTAACCTGGACGATTGCCTCTTTATTTATAAAAGTATGTGCGCGTACTATACGCATAATAAGGGATGGTGCCGTCGACCGGATTCGAACCGGTGAACCTCTACGGAGCAGATCTTGAGTCTGACGCCTTTGGCCGCTCGGCTACGACGGCGGTGTTTCCCCCATCGGGGGGTCTTTATTTTAGCTTATGGGAGGGTGGTGACCTCTGCCCTCTTGCCGATGGCGTAGAAGGTGTACTCGTGCTGGGTCACGATGGATCCGGGGACCTCCACGAGCTGCGCGAAACTGCTGAGGATGCCCATGCGGACCAGCTTCTTCACGCACTTCTCGGGGTCGACGGAATCGCCGAGCTGCCAATCGCCGCGGCTCCTGTCGCAGCTCCTGGCACAGAAGGGGAGACCCTTGAACTCCTGGTCGATGAAGGCGATGAAATCCTTCAGCTCGGGGTCGCTGACGGGCTTGTCCCTGACCTTGATGACGATGTTGCCGGGCTTGCCGTTGTCGACGTATCCCTTGCCGTTGGTGGCGAAGGGCTCCACGGCGAAGGTCTGTCCCGCCTGGATGACGGTCTCGTCGCCGGCATCGTAAGGGGGGATGGAGTATCCCGCATGCAGGTCCCAGTAATCGATCTGGTGTCCGCAGAGGTTCTCCACGACGTTGTATCCGTCGCGCTTGATGCTCATCTCGATGGCACGTCCGATCTCGCGGATGGGGGTGCCCTCGCCGACGAACTCCGCCACGGTGTTCCTGGCGCGCTTGGAGGCCTCCACGAGGTCCCTGTAGGCGTTGGTGGCCACCTCCACGGTGGCGGCGGTGTCCCCGATGTATCCGTCGAGGACGGCTCCGCAGTCGACCTTGATGACGTCGCCGATCTCGAGACGGGTCTGGTCGTTGGGAGTGGGAGTGTAATGGGCTGCGACCTCGTTGATGCTGAGGTTGCAGGGGAATGCGACGCCGCATCCGTGGTCGCGGATGTAGCCCTCGACCTCCTGTGCGATGTCGAGGAGCTTGGCTCCGGGCTTGCAGAGGCTGATGCCGAGGTCGCGTGCCGCGGCGGAGACCTCGCCGGCCTTGCGGAGCTTGGCGAGCTGCTCGTCGTTCAGCATGATAGGACCTCGTTGATCATGTCCTCGGTGATGGAGCCCTGGCGGATGATCTCGTACTCCTTGTCCTTGATCCATACGATGGTGGAGGGCTTGCCGAGGGGGCTGGGACCGCAGTCGACGTAGGTGGAGACGCTGTCGCCGAAGGCATCGAGGGCCATGTCTATGTTGACGGCGTCGGGGTGGAAGTGAGTGTTGGCGGAGGTGGCCACGATGGGTCCGGAACGCTTGGCGATCTCGACCGCCATGGGGTGGTCGGGAATGCGGAGACCGACCTTCTGAGAGCACGAAGTGACGATGTCTGGCACATCGGGCTGCTTCTGGATGATGATGGTCAGGGGACCGGGCAGGAACGCCTTGATCAGCTTGTCCGCGTTGTCGTTGAGGACGGCCACCTTCTCCATCATCGCCCTGTCGGCGACGGCCACGGAGAGGGCCATGTCGAAGGGCCTCTTCTTGGCGAGATAGAGTGCCTTGACGGCGGTCTCGTTGTAGATGTCCGCACCGATACCGTAGACGGTGTCGGTGGGGTAGACGATGAGCTGACCGTCGGAGACGGACTTGGCTGCGGCTTCGGCCGCACGGACGCATTCCTGGTCGAATCCATTAGAGATGTCGCACTTGTAGATGCTCAATTTGTTCCCTCCATCACAGATATTGCTTCTGCAACTGCCCCGGGGCCATCATCGGTACCGGGTCCAT
>CADAGG010000102.1 GCA_902787415.1 methanogenic archaeon | reverse complement strand
TTTTGGAGACCTTCACGGTCTCACCGACTTTCGTTTCTCTCAGTGTTCTCATGTAATCACTCCGGCCTGAAGTAAATCCTCGAGGCCATTCTGCTGTCCACTGCGATCCGTGAGCCTCTTACGCTCAGGATCTTGTTTCCTTTGACATCTGAGACAGCCTGTACACGGGTACCGGAGGTGAACCCGAGATCGGTGAGGAACTTCCTGGTCCCCGCATCTCCCGAGATCCTGACGATGATCCCGCAATCCCCGGCCTTTGCGAACGATATCGGAATACCGCGGTCCGCAGATGCTGCAGTAGTAGATTGCATAAAGTTAGGCAGTCCTAAAAATTATATAAATTTAGGTATTCCTAAATACAGATAATCAATCCAATTTGTGTTAAAATGCTCGATGACGGCCGGAAAACGGTAAAGAGGGTCCTCAGCCGATGAAAAGAGTGTAGAAGTATGGTGGACCCAGCCGGATTTGGAGTGTAGAAGTATGGTGGACCCAGCCGGATTTGAACCGGCGACCTCCGCCGTGTGAAGGCGACGTCATAACCCCTAGACCATGAGTCCGTGAGCAGGCGAACGTGCTTGCTCTATAAATTCTTTGCAGGGCGGGCGCTCACAACACTTATTTTTATATCCGTGCATACCGCAGGTATGTCTGGCGAACCCCTTGTGGATGACGCGAAATTCGAAGAGGCTCTGCAGAGAGTCCTGGACAGGGAGAAGCACGACCTGTCCGCCATCGTCGGAGGCATGAACGTGGCCTCCGGAACCGACCTCCCCCTGGTCAGCCCCGTGGACAGCACCATCATCTTCGGTACCCTGCAGGAACCCGAGAAAGGAACTGCCAACTACGCCGCTGAGACCGCGGCCAAGGCCTTCGAGACCTGGTCCAAGACCTCCCAGGAGGAGCGCTCCAGGATCCTCAGGTTCGTGGTAAACGCCATGGGAACCCGCAGATACGACCTCGCGGCGGAGATCGTCCTCAGCACCGGATTCACCCGCAGGGAGGCCATGCTGGAGGTCGACCGTTTCGTCGAGATCCTCCGCCAGGCCGCCGACGATGCCGCCAGCATCAAGGGCAAGCCCAAGGGGGTCTGGGGCATCATCGCTCTCACCAGCTCGCCCCTCGCGGCACCTATGGGATACGCCGCTGCCGCACTCGCGGCGGGAAGCACCGTGGTCATCATGCCCAGCGGAGTCTGTCCCCTGCCCGTGTTCACGGTTTACGATCTCTTCGTGAAGGCAGGCATCCCCAACGGGGTCATCAACATCGTGGCCGACCGTCTCGACCGCTACGTCACCGAGCTCTCCGACGATATGAACATCACCGGCATCGTGGCGTGCGGATGCGGAAAGGGAATGGACGACCTGATGTTCCTCATGGTAGACGACGGACTCGATTTCATCAACGAGGTCAAGGGAATGAACCCCATCGTGGTGGCCCACCCCAACGACGTGAAGAAGGCGGCCGCCGACGTCCTCGAGTCCGCGTTCAAGTACACCGGACAGGGACTGTACTCCACCTCCAAGGTAATCATCCTCGCCGAGGACGAGAGGGATTTCATCAGGGCCCTGATCGAGCAGGCCAAGGACCTCAACATCAACGATCCCTGGGAGGCGGACGCGTTCTGCGGACCTCTCATGTCCGACGACGCGAGGACCCGCTTCGACAAGCTGCTCAGGGATGAGGAGGCCTTCATACTCTGGGGCGGAAAGAGGATCAAGAAGGAGTTCACCGAGAACGGTCAGTACTTCTCCCCCGTAATCCTGGGAAGCATCCCCGAGGAGGACGACACCCTGTTCGTGGACCAGGCGCTGCCCGTGCTCGCCATCAGGACCGTCGCCACCGTCGACAGCATCATCGACGAGCTCGACCAGACCGACGTCGGCCTCTCGGTCGGAGTGATGTCCAGGGACAACTCCGTCATCAGCCTCGTGAAGCAGGCCGTGGAGGAGGGCGTGCAGGTGTTCGTCAACAAGAGCAACGCCGGCCTCAAGCCCGCCATGAAGGCGGAGATGAAGAACTTCCTTAAGTGAAAGACAAAACCCCGTTCCCCCATGACCCAGGGGGAACGGGAAATGATTATTTGTACAGGCTCAGAGAGAGGGCCTGGATGGACTTCAGTTCGAAGGTTCCGTTCTGTTTGGCAAGGTGCTCGGGGAGTTTGGATTTCAGTTCCTCGATGCCGATCTTGCTGTCCTTCAGATCCGCGACGACCTCGATGTCCATGGTCTGGTAGGAGATCATGACCTTGGTGAACACGGAGATGAGGTTGATGCCCTCCTCTGCGAGGAGCGAGAGGGCGGAGTCGATGGATCCCATGCAGTCGGGGACGTTCATGTTGATCTTGACCAGGTTGGTGTTCGGCTTGAAGATGACGATGGAGACCAGCCAGGATCCCGGGTCGAGGGTGATCATGGCCTCCTGTCCGTCAACGTCGTTGAGGATGTCGCCGTACTCGGCGCTGAGGTCGAAGTAACCGTCGGAGTAGGTGACGGGAGCACCCTTCCTGAGCTCGGTCTTGAGACTTCCGAGATCGGTCTTCTCGCGGAAGATCCTTCCGATGTTGGCGGGCTTGATGCTGACGTGGCGGATCTTGTCCACGGACGCGTCGCCTGCCTCCTTGAGCTCCTGGAACCTCTCCTTGATGAGCTCGCCCTCTCCTGCGAAGTTGAGGTCGGCGAGGATGTTCCAGATGATGGTGGTGTCGGAGATTCCGGTGAGGGAGACGGAGTTGAGGATCCTGATCTTCTGATCGGTCAGGAACTTCGCGGACTGGACGGTGGAGCCGGGGACATCCTCGGCGAAGACGGTGACCTGAGCGAGGGTGCGGAAGTTCTCCTGGGGGTACATCGAGAGGATGAGCTCGTACCTCTTGGGTCCGGCCTCGGGATATTTGAACAGGGTGCTGTAGATGCATCCGCCGTCGACCAGTCCCATGGTGTCGGACAGCCAGCTGTCGATCTTGATCTTGTTTCCTTCGATTTTGGTGAACTCCCAGCTCTTCAAGGTAAGGTCTCCTCTTTTGTGTGAATGTTAAAGTGTATCGGCGCGCGCATCATATACCTTTCTTATCCGGGTACTTGGGCGACGACAGCGGTTTGGTCCACAGGGGGTCGGAATGGGCCTCGGTGCGTATGTCGGATTCCAGATTGGGGATGCTCCCGGTCATCTCGCGGGAGGTGAGGATCTCGTCGATCATCTCCCTGGCGTAGTCCTGCCTCTGGGGGAAGTTGGTGCCCTCGAGGGACTCCCCGATGAGACGGGAGGCCTTGCGGAGCAGGGAGGCGGCCTTCCTGAGCTTCCTCAGGCGGATCTCCTCCTCGGTCAGTTCCCTGCCGGCGGTCCTGATGAAAACATACTTGCCGGGGACCAGCACGGTCTTGCCCACGGAATAGGGGCAGACGGTGCAGTTGCGCTTGATCTCCGTGACGTCCCCGTCGAGGGTGTTGTTGATGACGGGGGACATGCCGCTGCCGCATACGGGGCAGAGGTCGGGGAGGTCCGAGCGGTCCGTCTCGCGGTATCCGATATCGAGTTTGACCACTCCCGAGGTGACCGCGACCTTCCTGATGCGGGCGGCACTGATACGGGTGTCTGGGTCTTCCTCTTTCAGGGCCTCGGTGACCAATGCCGCGAACTCCCTCTGACTCTCTATGCGGGGCTTCTTCAGCATGATCTTCCTGACGGCGTAGACGATGGCTTCCTCGTCCGGATACTTCTGGGACACGGGGGTTAATCGACTACCTCGCTTAAAATCTGTCGTATTTTTTATATGACTAAGCCTTTGTGGGACACAGGCGGAGGTAGTCGAGCTGGCCAAAGGCGCGGGACTTAAGATCCCGTCCGTAGAGGTTCAAGGGTTCGAATCCCTTTCTCCGCACCATTCTCATCTAGGCTTGTAAACGACGCTGTCGCGCACCTCTCTCACGGAGACGCCGTTCTTCCTGGCGGCTTCCTGCAGATCTTCGTACTCGGGCTTCCATTTGGTCTTCCCGAATCCCTCGTAGACCTTGACCCTGATCCTTCCGTACTCGGTGTCGCAGTCCTCGTGGCGGTATTCCATGGCGTACCTGTCGCAGTCGTGGACCCTGATGCCGCTGGTGGAGGTGTTGGAGAATATGATGTCCATCATGGTCTGCAGGTCCTTCTCCCAGGAGAGGCAGGTGAGCTCGAATCCCGGCCTGCCCTTCTTCATGAGGCAGGGCCTGATGAAAGCGTCCCTGGCATCCGCTTTGAGGAGAAGATCGATGATCCCGGCCAGGTCCTCGGGGGACATGTCGTCGATGTTGCAGGTCAGCTCCTTGATGTGCTCGGCCGCGTTCTTCGTCTCTCCGAGGAATGCCCTCAGGATGTTGGCCGTTCTGAACACCTTGGAGCCGAGTCCGCACCCTATGCGGTCCAGGGTGATCATTGGCATGGGTCCGAAGCTGTCCGCGAAGTACTTCACGATGGCGGCGCCGGTGGGGGTGCAGAACTCGCCCTCCTCGTCACCCGCATAGGCGGGCATGCCGACCAGGATGTTGGCGGTTGCGGGAGCGGGCACCGGGAGCACGCCGTGTGCGCAGTGAACCTCGCCGAAGCCGGTGCGGAGCGGCGAGGAGATGATGCTGTCGGGGGAGAGGCGCTCGATGAGCATGCAGGTGCCGACCACGTCGGCCACCGCGTCGAGTGCTCCCACCTCATGGAAGTGGACCATGTCGACGGGCTTCCCGTGGACCTTCGCCTCGGCCTCGGCGATGATGCCGTAGATGGCGCAGGCATCCTCCTTCACACGGTCTGATACATTGAGTCTTCTGATAAGACCCAGCACGTCGGAGACGGGGGTGTGGTGATGATGGTGTCCGTGTCCTTCCTCCTCCCCTTCGATGAAGAAGCGGACCCTGTTTCCGGCGATGGCGGACATCTCTCCCTTCTCGAGGGAGACGGTCAGTCCGGGGATGCCGGCGGAGTCGATCATGGCTACGAGTTCCCGGGGGTTGTCGAGCAGTCCTGCGAGGGCACTGACGATCATGTCGCCGGATGCCCCTGCGTTGCATTGCAGATATATCGTCCTCATAGCGGTGCGCTCCTCCTGTCGATCATGCTCGCGATATATCCCGCACCGAAGCCGTTGTCGATGTTGACCACGCTGACGTCGGAGGCGCAGGAATCCATCATCGAGAGCAGTGCGGTTATGCCCCCGAACGATGCCCCGTATCCTACCGAGGTGGGTACGGCGATGACGGGGACGCTGACCAGTCCCCCGACCACGCTGGGGAGGGCGCCCTCCATGCCCGCCACCACGACGACCGCACGGGCCTTCATGATGACGTCCGCCTTCGCGAACAGGCGGTGGATGCCGGACACTCCCACATCGTAGACCCTCTCGACCCTGCTTCCCAGGGATTCGGCGGTGACCGCAGCCTCCTCGGCGACGGGCAGGTCGCTGGTGCCGGCGGACACGACGCATACGAAGCTGTTGGGCGAGGGCTCGGGAGGCTTGCCGACGGTGCAGATCCTGGCGTCGGGATAGTAGACGGAATCTTCGAATGCGTTGCCTAGTGCGGCAGCCATGGTATCGTCGCAGCGGGTGACCAGGACGCATCCGGGGTCCCCTTCGAGAAGTGCGGAGACGATGCCGATGGCCTGCTCGGGCGTCTTGCCCGCGCCGTAGACCACCTCGGTCGAGCCCTGGCGGATCCTGCGGTGGGTGTCGGCCTTGGCGTAACCGAGGTCCACGAAGGGCTGCATACGGAGCTGGCGCTCCGCCTCCTCGGGGGTGATCTTCCCCTCCTTCACCTGTCTGAGCAGCGCCAGCGTGTCCATGTCAGCGTCTCCTCTCTGCGAAGATTACGTCTGTGTAGTATTTTAGCAATACCCTCAGGATGTCCTCCCTGAGTGATTCCGCCTTCTCCCTCTCCCCGGGGACGATCTCCAGCCGGGCGGCGGTCCCGGCGGTGCGGACCCTGAATTCGCGGAGGCCGAGGGAACGCAGTCCGTCCTCCGCCTTCTCCGTCCTTTCGAGGTTCTCCGCGGTGAGGCGGGTGCCGGTCGGTATGCGGGTGGCGAGGCAGGAGTTGGACGGCATGTTCCAGGTAGGGAGTCCCGCTTCTTTGGAGAGCCTGCGTATGTCGGTCTTGCCGATGCCGCA
>CADAGG010000101.1 GCA_902787415.1 methanogenic archaeon | reverse complement strand
AACTGACGGTTGAGATTCGTGATGTCTGGCACATCCTTATCGGCGATGATCATGCTGCCGATTCCGGCGGATGCGAGATTGGTTACGACGACGGTCCCGCGACCTCCGCAGCCGGCGATTCCCACCTTGGCCCCGGCCAGCTTCTTCTGCCCCTCCTCGCCGAAGAGGAGGACCTGCCTGTCGTAACGGGATGCCATCGTCATCCCTCGATGAAGTCGATGAGCATGCGCAGAGCGCTCAGAACGGTCTGGACGCGAATCTCGGCCCTGGTGCCGGAGAAACGGCATTCGGAAGTGACGGTCCTGGTGCCGTCGGAGACGGAGATGTACACCAGACCGACAGGCTTCTCGGCTGTGCCTCCGCCGGGCCCCGCGATGCCGGTGACGGCGACCGCGACGTCCGAACCGTATAATCTCACGGCGCCCTTGGACATGCAGGCGGCCGTCTGCCTGCTGACCGCGCCGTATGCGAAGAGTATCCCCCTGGGAACGCCCAGGAGCCTCTCCTTCGACTCGTTGGAATAGGTGACCGCGCTCCCCAGGAAGTAAGAAGAAGCCCCTGCATGGGAGGTCATCGCGGTGCCGATGAGCCCTCCGGTGCAGGATTCCGCGGCGGATACGGTGAGGCCCTTCTTCGCTGCGAGGGCAGCGAGTTCCTCAACCAGCCCGATGTACTCCACGGGAACACCTCAGAGCTCGGCATCCTTGCCGCTGAGGCTCTTGACCCTGCCGACGCCGTCGATCTTCTCGATGACCTCGGCCACCGCGGGGGGTACCAGCGAGCGCCAGTCGCCGTCGGACTCCATCCTCCTGCGCACCTCGGTGCCGGAGTAGACGGAGCGGTTGTAGAGGGGCGAGGCCTTGATCTCGAAGCCGGCCTCGGTGAACAGCCTCTTGGTGAAGGGGTTGTTGCTGTAGACGGTGTTGAACGGGGGGCACATGGAGACGACGTGGGAGACCCAGACGCTGTATCTGTTGAGGTCCTCCACGGGCACGATGGAGTAGTTCTTGATGCCCTCGTCCTTGAGGGTCTCCTCGATCATGAGGTACCTCTCGCCGGCGGTGAAGGGGTTCTCCACGGTGTGGGAGTACTGGGCGCTTCCGATACCGATGGTCAGGTGGTCGGACTCCTCCGCGCACTTGCGGATCACGTCCATGTGACCCAGGTGGAGGGGCTGGAACCTTCCGATGACCAGGGAGTACCTGCTGAAGTCGTCCGCCATGGTGCTCACTCTTCCGTGTTGGCCACGGCGACGGCGTCGCCGGAGGGGATGAGGTTGTCGGAATCGTCGGATCCGGCCTCGGGTGCGGGAGCGGCTGCCTCGGCGGCCTCCTGCTCCTCCTTCTTGATGGCGTCCTCGAGTGCCTTGCGGTCCTCCTCGGATACCTCCTTCTCCGCGGGGGGCTCCCACTTGACTGCGGTGGAGCCGGCGGGGTTCAGGTGGTCGAGCTTCTTGAGCAGCTCGTCCTTGGCGGGGCAGTCCTCGAAGGCGTACTCGGCGACGTCCCTGTAGGTGGTCATTCCGTAGACCTCCATGGTGTCGGAGAACTTCTTGCGGATCATGACGTCCTTCAGGTTGCTGACAGGCACGAGACCCACGGTGACGCCTGCTCCGGCGGCTGCCTCCAGCTTGGCGGTGGCGGCCCCGATGGGCAGGACCATTCCCCTGACGTTCAGGCTTCCGGTCATGGCGACGTTCTGCCTGATGGGGATGTTGTAGTAGGCCGAGAGGATGACGGTGGTCATGGTGACGGATGCGGAGTCTCCCTCCACACCCTCGTAGGTGCCGATGTACTCGAGGTGGATGTCGTACTTGCCCATGTCCTCGCCGATGATGCTCTTGAGCACGGCGGAGATGTTCTGAACGGCCTCCTTGGCGATCTCTCCGAGCTTTCCGGTGGCGATGATCTGTCCTCCGTCCTTGTGGATGGAGGGGACGCAGGCGGCCACGATGGGCAGCATGATTCCGGAGTACTCCGCCATTCCGTTTCCGGGGTCGAGGGCGGCGAGTCCGTTGACCTGTCCGACCTTGGATCCCTTGACGTCGAAGAGCTGGTAGCTCATGGTGCCCTCGGCCTGGCGGTCGGCGATCTGCTGCTCCAGGGAGCGGGCGTTGTTCATGGCGGCGAGGACGTCCTCGCGGGTGACGACGCCTGCGATGCGTGCGACGGCGAGGTCGCCGGCGACACGGATGAGTCCTCCGAGCTCCCTGAACCTGAGGGTCAGCTTGCCCTTCCTTCCGGCGCGGCGCTGCGCCTCCTTGAGAATGACTCCGACTGCATACTTGTCGAAGTGAGGGATCTTGCCGTCCTTCCTGACCTCCTGCGCGACGAACCTGACGACGTCCATCCTGTGGGCGTCGGTGTCGGGCATGGTGCTGCGCATGTAGATCTCGTAACCGTATCCCCTGATCCTGGACCTGAGGGCGGGGTGCATTCCCTGGATGGCGTCGAGGTTTCCTGCGCAGACGAGAACGAAGTCGCAGGGAACGGGCTCGGACTTGACGAGCGCACCGGAGGACCTGTCGGACTGTCCGGTGATGGCCATCTTCTTCTCCTGCATGGCGGTGAGGAGCGCCTGCTGGGATTCGGGCCTGAGGGTGTTGATCTCATCGATGTAGAGGACTCCCTTGTTAGCCCTGTGGATGTCTCCGGCCTCCAGCCTCTGGTGGGAGGGGGTCTCGAGACCTCCGGACTGGTAGGGGTCGTGCCTGACATCTCCGAGGAGGGCACCGGAGTGGGTTCCGGTGGCGTCCACGAACGGCGGCATGTCGCTGGCGTCGTGTCCCACGAGCAGCTTGGGCACGTAGGCGGTGTCGTTCCTGACGCCGACGGGGTTCCTGGCGAAGATCAGGATGATCATCACCGCGAACAGCGCGATGAACAGCACGTAGAAGTTGTTGAAGACGAAGGAACCGATGAATCCCAGGATGACGATGGCCGCGCAGGCGTACATGTAGCTGGTGTTCTTCTGGTTCTTGGACATGGCGGCCTGGGCCTTCTGCTGCTGGACCACCTGCTTGCCCCTTCCGGCGGGGAACGTCCTCACGCGGGGCTCGTTCTCGTCCTCGGGATTGCTGTAGGCCACGATGTCCTGCATCTCGTCCTTGGGCAGATACTCGACCATCGAGTTCGCCAGCATCGACTTACCGGTACCGGGCTCTCCGATGAGCATCATGTGCCTCTTCTGAGAGGCCGCCTTCTTCATGACCTCCACGGCCCTGTCCTGACCGATGACACGGTCGGACATCTTGTCAGGGATCTCCACATCCCTGGTGGACCGGAAGGACTGGTTGGAGATCCACTCCTCTGCCGTGACGTCGGCCAGGGTGGGTTCGTTCTCGTCTTTGTTCTCCATGTTCTCCCCTTCTATAGCGTAGAGCCTAGATTGCTCTTCTATATAATGATTGGTATTTTCGTCCCCCATCTCACTCACCCTTCCTGGCCATGATGATCAGGACGGCGGCCATCACAATGCAGATGGTGCCCACCAGGATCCAGGGTGCGTATTCGGTGATCTTTGCGATGAGGCTGTTGTCGGCGGGCCAGCTGTAGCCCTCGTTGTTGATCCTGTCCACACTGAACTGGGACGTGAGTCCGCTGGCGACGCTGTACGGGAAGGCGATGTGCACCTTCGAGTAGGCGTTTCCGTCGACGGCGGTGTATGCTCCGGCGCACAGCCACTGCTCCTTGTTCTTGGAGGTGGCGTTGGTGGCGCAGTCCACTCCGTAGACCTTGTCCTCCACCAGGACCTCGTTCCAGGCGAAGAGCTTGGACTGGTCCCCGAAGAAGCCGTAGACCTGGATGCTGGCGACCCCTGCCTTGGTGCAGAGCGCCTTGAACGCTGCGGAGTAGGCGAAGGAGGTCATGTAGCAGGTGTCGTTCTCGGGTGCTGCGAATGCATAGACTGTGTTGGCGAAGACGTGGGCCTCGTTGGTGTCCACGTATCCGTAGCCCTTACCGGTGAGGATCGAGTTGATGCTCTTGACCTTCTTGGAGTCGCTGTCGCCGGTGATCTTCTCGGCGGCGGCGTTCACTGCGTTGGTGACGGC
>CADAGG010000100.1 GCA_902787415.1 methanogenic archaeon | reverse complement strand
GGAATAGCCCAGGGCGGTGGCGAAACGTATCGCCACGTCATGCTTACCGATCATGGTCCATGAACCCGAATTGTCGGGGAGGCCGATCCTCTTGGGCATGTTCCATATCGTGAGGTTCCCTTCGGCCACGGCCATGGGCAGGACGCAGAACGTGTCGATGCCCTCCTCCAGGAACATCCTCTTCAGGACCCGGTCGGAGCGCGGTTCGCCGAAATGGAAGGCAGGATACACGTTGCGGTGTCCGTGCTCGGTGAGGTACCTGCAGCATTCGGCCACGACCTTCTGCTCGCCGGTGCTGGCGGAATTCTTCCCGAGAACGATGATCCCTGTCTTCACGGGTGTACATTTGCTGTCCTGTATATAATATTACTAATCTTTACATTCATTAGATAATCGTATGCTTAAATATTAAAATCGTAATACGCAAGCATGAGTATCAGACAGGTCCAGTTAGACGAGGAGACCGAGAGGAGCTACAGCAGGCAGGCATACGGCCACGAGATGTGGCTGGACTCCGTCGGCAAGGAGGACGGCATGTTCTACGTGTACGGACTCTACGGACACAAGATGCTGCCCGACAAGCCCATGCCCACCGACTACGCCAACCCCCTGGTCTACGATGACAACGGCCGTGCCCCCAACCCCGAGAGGGAGATCGTCAGGAAGCCCTCCGGATGGAAGTTCACCTTCGAGGACAAGGGTGCCGACGTATACACGTTCTACATCGATTCCAATTCCGTATGGGTCACCAACGACGAGGGATGGCACAGGGGAGGCAAGCGCGATTACTCCAAGGTGAACTTCTCCTCCGCCTACAACATGGTGGCCAAGAGGATCATCTCCCGCGACGGGAAGAACCCCGGCAGCGTCATGCACGCGGCCCTGGAGGTCATGCCCGAGACCGCCACCCTCAAGGTGGGTTCCGATGCGACCATGGGCATCTTCTACGAGGGGAAGCCCCTGGCGAACGCCAAGTGTATCATCTTCAACAGGGGATGGCAGGACCTGCTCATGACCAAGAGCGGCGCCGACGGCAAGGTGACCTTCAAGGTGGACCAGCCCGGGGACTACATTGTCATCGCCAAATACACGGACACCACCAAAGCGGTGTCGGAGGAGTTCGACGAGACCTCGTTCACGACCGCCCTGACCATCGGTGCGGAGTGATACCATGGCGGCACTCGAGGAAGCCATCAAGGCCGTGAAGAACTGCTGCGGCGTGACCAGCATCGACATCTCTCCCATACTCGCCGATCCCGGGCTCTTCGCCCAGGCCTGCGATGACATCTACCAGATGTACGAGCGCGAGGTCTTCGACATCATCATCACCACCAAGCTCTCCGGTACCGTGTTCGCCGCCGCACTGGCAGCGAGGATGGGGAAGGGACTCATTATAACCACCTGCGTGAAACCCACCGACGGTTACCTGACCGAGGACATCGAGGGGAACAGCGGTTCCTTCTCCGTCGGCATGCCCGAGGGATTCATCGGGAAAGGTACCAAAGCCGTCGTGGTCGTCGACCAGATCTCCCACGGAAGGGACATCAAGGCGGCCATCAACATGGTGGAGAAGCAGGGCGGGACTGTCATCAAGGTCAGCGGTTTCGTCGAGGTATCCGAGATCAACGCCAGGAAGAAGGTGATCAAGGGATACCCTGTCGAGAGCAGGCTGTTCACCGAAGATTTCTGAAACCGGCAGGCCCCGTGCGGGGCCTGTCGAATCATTCCTTTTTGAATGCCGATACGGCAAAAATGAACGGGAGATGGGCCGTCCTGCCGTTCTCGCAGAATTGTATCATGTTGTCCGGGTAGGACACCGTGGAAACCCTCGATGCACCCAGGCCGATGAGGTGGGCAGCGTCCCACTGGGGTCTCCTCTCCTTGGCGGCAGGCAGTCTGGTCGCCATATCCGCCACGCGGAGCAGACGTTCCCTGCAGTCGGGCTCGTCCTTGTGATAGATCTCGATATGTCTCTCCACGTTCATGCTCTCGTAGGCACGGTCGTGGGCATAGAGGTAGAAGTTGCCGTCGAAGACGGTGAGTTTGCCTCCCGGGCGCAGGACCCTCAGCATCTCCTCGTAGACCCTTCCGGGGTCGTCGAGGTTCCACAGGACATCGCGGGATACCACGAGATCGAAGGATCCGTCCTCGAATTCGAGGTTGTGCGCATCCATGGTCAGGAAGGTGGCCGGGACGCCGTAAGAGTCGCAGTTTTCGGTCGCGGTCCTGCACATCTCCTCGTTGTAATCGATGCCGGTGACATCATGTCCCAGCCTTCCCAATATCACCGAGAAGAAACCGGGTCCGCAGCCCACATCGAGCACTTTCAGTCTGCGATCCTTGGGGAGGTCCCTGAGTGCTTCCTCGAGCCACCTGACATACGTTCCGTTCTCGATCTGGGACAGTACGGTCCCGCTGTAGCTCTGAGCGCGTCCCGTCCACAGCTCATGGAACTCTTCTATGTACGTGTCGCTCACTGAAGCTCCTCCTGGGCCTCATTCGACAGTTCGTTCTCGATCTCCTCGATGTCCTTGTCGTTCACCGCACAGCCGTCGTCGCCGACTATCTCGGAGAGATCGATGATGCGGGAATCGACCTCCTTGCCGTCGCGCAGTGCGACGTGAGGTCTGCCCTGGAGGGTACTGACCTCGCAATCCACGCCGTAGACCTTCTTCACGTTCTCCGCGGTCAGAACCTCCTCCGAGGTGCCGTCCGCATACACGCCCCCGTTGTGCATCAGGATGATGCGGTCGGCGTACATCGAGGTGACATTGAGGTCGTGGCAGATCACGATGACAGTGATGTTCTTGATGCGCGCGATGTCGCGCAGCATCTTCATGACAAGCATCTGGTACTTCACATCCAGATTGGCCGTGGGTTCGTCCAGCAGGAGGATCTTGGGCTCCTGCGAGAGTCCTCTGGCGATCATGGCCCTCTGGCGCTGTCCGGCTGACAGCTCGTCGAGCATCCTGTTGGAGAGGTCCGCGATGCCGAGCAGTCTGATGTTCTCCGCTGCGATCTTGAGATCGTGTTTGGTGAGGACCGCTCCCGCGTGGGGATGCCTCCCCATCAGCACGGTATCCATGACCGACATGCTGAAGGTGGCATCCTCCGAATGGGGGACGAAGCTCATGATCTTCGACAGTTCCTTGAAGGATGTCTGGGCCACGTCTTTCCCGTTGATGGTGACGGTGCCCTCCGTGGGCTTCAGCAGCTTGTTCAGGCAGTACATGAAGGTGGATTTCCCCACCCCGTTGGGTCCGAGGATGCAGGTGAGGTTAGCCTCGTTGATATCAAGGTTGATGTCCTTGAATACGCAGTGGTTCCCGTATGAGACTCCCAGGTTTCTGACTTCGATTCCCATTTTACCACGAATCCTTCTTCTGCCTCATGATGAGGTACAGGAACAGCGGTCCGCCGAACATTGCGGTGACGATTCCGATGTGAACCGGGGTGGCGGTGAACGCTTTGGCTAACATGTCTGCCACGACCATCAGGGTGGCGCCGGTGAGCATCGATCCGGGGATCAGGTACTTGTTGTCGGATCCCAGCAGGATACGGGCCATGTGGGGTCCGACCAGACCGACGAATCCTATGATTCCGGTGAAGCTGACGATGCCTGCCGCAATGATCGAGATGATGATCAGGATGATGATGCGTATGTGCTCGACGTTGATTCCCAGGGTCCTGGCGTAGTTGTCTCCGGAGTTGAGTGCGTTAAGATATCTGGCGAGCATGAAGAGGAGACAGGAACCGACGATGGCCACACCGAAGATGATGCCGAAATTGTCCCAGCTGGCCTTGTTGAGGGTTCCGACCGTCCATTCGAAAGCGGACGCGGTCTTCTCGTCGCTGGAGATCAGCATGATGTAGGACTGCATCGCGTTGAAGATGTACATGACGGCTTTTTGAAGGTGGAGAGGAACAGGATAATCGCTGCGGGGACCAACGCGAAGATGAATGCGTTGACGACGATTCCGTACGGTCCGCTGACGAAGGCGATTCCGGTACATATGGCGAGGATTGCTCCGAATCCCGCACCGGAGGATATACCCGTGGTGTATGGGTCGGCCAGGGGATTCTTCATCATGCTCTGCATCGCGGCACCTGCTGCTCCAAGACCCAGACCTATGGAAATTGCACAGAGGAGACGTGGCAGGCGCTCGTTCCAGACGACCTTCATGTCGAGGCTGGTGAGTCCGTCACCGAGATTGGTGAGATGGATGAGAATCACTTCATAGACGCGGGCAAAAGAGATCTTGTACGATCCCATACCCATTCCGATGCCCGCGGCCAGAACGAGTATTGCTAGGTATAAGATGAGTCCGAGGACCTTCTTTCTGCGGATGGCAGAATATGAGTCGATGATTTCCTCTACACCGTCCTCATTCGGTTTCGTTTTGTTTGATTCTGTTGATGTCATGTTATCCGCAGAGAGATCTGTGGCATGGCCGGAGGCGGCCATGCCGTTAAGGGGTTTGGAGAAAGGTTTACTTCTTCCTCATGAAGGCGAATGCGAGGATCGCAATGATGATCACTGCGGCCGCTGCAGCCCCTCCGACGAGGGTCATGTTGATGGAGCCTCCGCCGCTGTTGTTGGGGTCCATAGTGGTGACGCCGGGGGCGTCGACATCGCTGCAGACCTTCTGGATATCGAGCGAGATGTCGGTACGGCTGTTCCATCCGATCAGTTCGAGGTATTTGGCCCAGGCCTGCTCCATGGTGGGGAGTTCTGCCTGAAGGGCGGTGTCGTTCGGCATGAAGATCTTGGCGTAGTATACCATCTGGACGGTGAACGGTGCACCGTTGAGTGCCCAGGACATAGCGTAGACCTTGCAGCCCTTCTTCACGTAGCCGTCCATCTTCTCAGTGAGCTCTTTCATGTCCTCAGTGACGTTGAAAGCGTTGGTGGAGAAGCAGTTGGCGCTCATGAGGATGAGGACGTCGAGATCGCCGCAGTAGGAGGCGATGTTCTCCATGGTCCAATCGGCCTTGGAACCGGGTCCGAACCTGGTGGCGATGTTGTTTCCCCCTGCATCCGCGAAGTTCTCGTAATCTCCGGAACCGGGACCGCGGGTGTGGTTGACGTGCTCGTAGTTCTTGGTGGTCGTGTAGACTCCGAGGACCTTGAGCCTGTCTGCCTCAGGGATGGTGGTGGATTTGGCCCTGATCTTGTCAAGGATTCCGAATGCCCAATCCGCATACTTCTGAGCGTGCTGCCAGCAGTCTCCGTCTCCGGGACCGCTGGAGTTTCCGCAGCCTGCGAACAGGTAGGCGGTGGTGAGCAGTCCCTCGGTGGGGTGGTGCTCCCAGGTGGGGATACGGACGACCTGGAATCCGTACTCGTCTGCCCAGGATTCGAGGTTGGTGAGGTAGTAGTCTATGGTACCCACGAGGATTACGAAGCCGTACTCGTCGTGCTGGTACTCGCTGACGAATGTGGCGCAGTTCTCTTTGGAGATTTCCTTGAGGACGCCCACGTTCTCGCATCCAGGATAGTTGGTCGCAACATTGAACTCGACCTCTCCGTAAGGAGCGCTGTCCATTCCGACGATAGTGACGTTGGAGTCGAAGTTGGCAAGGATTGTAGCGGACCTTACGACGCACCTGTGGAGGACGACGGTGTTGATTTTATCGTAGAAGGTGAACTTGCAGATAGCTCCGTCAACGTTGTAATAGTAACAGTAATCGGCGGTTCCGTCGATCAGAGACTCTACGAATGTGACATCGTCGGCAGTGATGGAACCGTCGCGGTTGGCGTCGCACATGGGTGCGTCGGCCACGGGGGTACCGATCTTGCTGGTAATCACACTCTTGTCATCAGTATCGATATTCGTGTCTCCGTCCGCATTACCCAGAACCCACATTTTTGCGTCCTGGTAGTTAGCGGGGGAGCCGGAAGAGGATACCGCTTCGCTTTCCCCTGCAGGGATTAAAGCTACCGCTAAGGTGGCAAGCATCAACATAATCGCGAAGACAGCCATCATTCCGGTTTTTGTTTTGTTCATATGGTCAAACTCCTGCACTTGGCAACGGATGTAATTTGTATGAACATAAAAAGATTACTTTTCGTAATACTGTTTATGTTCTAATTTTAGATTGTTATTAACAAAAGCACACCTATAATAAAAAGGTATTACTAGTATCGTTGACTCTCTGAGATATCTATGGCTCCGATAGAATGGTTAGAGCCACAAAAACCACCTCGAAAACGGAAATACCTACCAATCAGCGTATGTTCGAGACACAGATACATAACCATTCGAGCGAAGTGAACGAGTATGGATTGGCTGATGTTTGCGATATTATCCGCATTTTTTGCAGGTATCACATCGATACTTGCGAAAATGGGCATCAGAGATATCGATTCCACGGTAGTAACAGCTCTTCGTACCGTGGTAGTTACGGTATTCGCCTGGCTGATGGTTTTCCTCATTGGATCACAGAGCGGTATATCGGAAATATCCTCCAACACATTCCTGTTCCTGTTCCTGTCCGGACTCACTACCGGAGCCTCATGGCTGTGCTATTTCAAGGCACTCGAGAAGGGCAACGTCAACAAGGTTGTTCCCATAGACAAGTCGAGTATCGTCATGACCGTGATCCTGGCCGTTCTGATCCTCGGGGAGGGCCTATCGCCATGGGGCGCCGCCGGAATCGTATTCATCGCCATAGGTACGATGGCCATGATCGAGAAGAAGGATGCCGAGAAGGTGGCTGGCGGCCCCTGGCTCCTTTATGCGATCGGTTCAGCGGTGTTCGCGGCGCTGACATCAATTTTCGGGAAGGTGGGCATCGAGGGCGTCGAGTCCACCCTGGGCACCGCCATACGTACGCTGGTGGTCCTCGCCATGTCATGGATGATGGTCTACGTGGTCGGGAAGCAGGACGAGATCCGGGGCATCCCGCGTAAGGCGATGGGCTTCGTGATAGCCTCGGGCCTGGCCACCGGGGCCTCGTGGCTGTGTTTCTACCGCGCACTGCAGACCGGACCAGCAAGTGTCGTCGTGCCGATAGACAAGCTCAGCATATTGGTCGCCGTCGTGTTCGCCTTCTTCCTGTTCGGTGAGCGTCTGAACCGGCGTGCACTGGCGGGACTGATCCTCATCGTGGCGGGCACGCTGATGATGCTTTACTGAGCCGGCAGAGTCCGTGACAGCAGAATAATGATAAATACGAATTATAAAATTCGTGTTACCATGGATACAGTCATCAGGGATTACTTCTCGGAGGAGAGCGGAGTTTTCGACAGTTACACCAAGAAATCCCTGACCCTCGACAAGGAACAGAGCAAATGGAGGAAGCTGTATTCGGAAGTCCTGGGTTCGGGTTTCAAGAAGATCCTGAACGTCGGATGCGGACCGGGTAC
>CADAGG010000099.1 GCA_902787415.1 methanogenic archaeon | reverse complement strand
AGCAGGGTGATGAGCGATTCCTTGGAGGACGCGTTCCATTCGGAGACATGCCACGGATGTACCCCGCAGAAGCGTATGACCTCTCCGTTCGTTCTCGGCAGAGATACACTCCATTCGGAAGGTACGGCGGAGCACGAGAAGAACAGCTCCCCTTCGGAGAAGTCGGTATAACCGGGGCCGAACGCCCCATCCGCCATATGGATGTGAGCGTCCGCGAATCTCATCAGAACCACGAATCCAGGGATCTCTGGCGCTTCTTGGCCTCGGCTTCCTTGCGGGCCTTCTCGATCCTGTCGAGGGCGGAGTTGACCCTGCCGGCGTCGAAGTCGTAGGAGACCAGCATGTCAACCACGGCCTGCCTGTTCACGGGTTTGTACTTGGTGTCGTACTCGGTCGAGCCCTCGTAGTTCAGGAAGATGTCCCTGATCTGCTCGTAGTCGGGGATCCTCTCGCCGATCTTGGTCATCACCGACTCCAGGTCGCCGTTGTCCTTGATGAGCTTCAGGGCCTTCTTGGGGCCGATGCCCTTGATGCCCTGGTTGAAGTCGGTGCCGATGAGCATGCACATGTCGACCAGCTGCTCGCGGGTGATGCCCAGCGATGACAGGAACTCGGACGAGTCGATGCATTCGGTCTTGATCTCCCTGTAGATGTCCTTGCCGGGGATCTTCCTCCTGCCGGTGAGGGTGAGGTTCCTCACGAGGACGGGGGTGCCGAACAAGAGCGAATCGAAATCCTGGGAGGCGGCGGCCCATACGTCGTTCCGCCTGCACATGAATGCCGCTTCCTGCTCTCCGTCGGAGGGGGCCATGACCATGGGGAAGCCCATGTAGCCGATGAGCTCCTTGGCGGACTCCCTGACCTCGGGGGTCATGCGGGAGGTCTGCTGCGCCTTGGTGAAGGCGGTCTTCATGTCGCCCCTCTCCACGGCCTTCTTCCATTCCTCCTCGGCCTTGTCCCTGCGCTGCTTCCTCTCCTCGAGGGTGGCCGCCTTCAGTGAGTGGGGCTTGCCGTCGAAGACGAAGATGGGCTCGATCCCGGCCTCCACCAGGTTGGCGGTCCTGTAGAGGAAACCGGACAGGTGGGAGGTGGTGCGCCCCTGCTTGTCGCAGAGCGGGAAACCGTCGGGCTGACGGATGGCGGACATGAACTGGTATGCGATGTTGTAGGTGTCGACGGCGACCTTCTTCCCCCTGAGTTCCTCTAGTTCCAGCACCTTCGGTTCCACGATGTCGGAAAGGTTTACTCCCATGGGATCACTCCGCGTCGGGACCGTACTTCTTCCAGAGGGAGATCTCGTCGGTCATGTCGTCGAGTTTGAAAAGGGAACTTCCCGCCACGAGGACGGTGGCGCCCGCATCGACGACCCTTTTGCCGGTCTCGCGGTTGATGCCTCCGTCGACGGAGATCTCGAGATGAGGGTTGTGGGCGTCGGCCCATTCCCTGACGAAGGAGATCTTGGGGATGCAGTTCTCGTTGAACTTCTGTCCTCCGAATCCCGCCTTGACGGACATGATGAGGACCAGGTCCACCCTGTCGAGATTCCCCGATGAGCTTCAGGGCCTCGTCGGTGCTTCCGGAGGCCTCCTCGTGGACGGTTATGAGGTCCGCTCCCGCCTTCACGAAGTCGCCGATGTATCTCGCAGGGTCCTCGATCATCAGGTGGACGTCGAAGGGCAGCTCGGTGCAGGGTCTGAGACACTTAATGACCGGCGCTCCGAAGGTCAGGTTGGGGACGAACATCCCGTCCATGACGTCCAGGTGCACCCAGTCGGCTCCGAATCTCTCGATGCGGGAGATCTCCTCCCCTACCTTTGAAAAATCGCACGAGAGCATCGACGGAGCAATCTTGGTCATGGTTACACCGTATGCGCATGCACGTTAAAATCTTTCACGGGAACGGAGACGACAATACATTTCAAATATCTTTGAAATATACCCTCTGTAAGGAGAAACGGACACTATGCCTACGAGAGACGATCCCGGAGACATCTATTCACTGAAGCCCACCGAGGGCGTTCTGAACCTCCCGCCGGAGATGCAGGCCATCGTCAGGAGCAAGGGCGGTCTCAACATCCTCATGGAGCAGGTCCCTCCCGCACATCTTTTCGAGGAGGAGGCCGAGAGGTTCAAGGCGCTGTCCTCCCCCGTCCGCATCCAGATCCTGCACGCCCTGGTCACCGCGGACCTCTGTCCCAGCATCCTGAAGAACATCACCGGGATGTCGGATTCCAAGCTCTCCTACCATCTCGAGATCCTGGAGAGCGCCGGGTTCATCACCCACCTCCAGCGCCAGAAGTGGCGCATCTACGTCATCACCGTCGAGGGCAGGAAGACCATCGGTCACGAGAGACAGCCCTCCGACATCCCGATTCTGTGAATCTGGGTCATTCTCCGCAGTCCGACATTTATATATGGTTCGTAGCCCATCCAGGGTGTATGTCCAGTACAGCAGGCCACGGTGCCAAAGTATCGATTTGCGACGTCAAGGGTTGCGAATGCGAGGCCGAGAGGTCCCTCAACCTCAAGCAGCTCCAGAAGTGCAGCCTCGTCTTCAAGGGAGAGATCTCCCACAACGCACACCTCTGCAAGGAGCACTACAAGCAGTACAAGAAAGAGACCAAGACCTCCAGGGCCATCGACGCCGTTTACTGACGGTGCCCAGATGTTCGACTATCTCTTCCTCGGAACCGGCGCCAGCGTCCCCTCCCGGGACCGCGCCCTGCCCTGTGTGGCGGTGAGGAGGGGAGCCGACATCATCCTTTTCGACTGCGGCGAGGGATCCCAGCGCCAGCTGATGGTCTCCCGCTTCTCCTTCATGAAGATCCGCGGGATCTTCGTCACCCATCTCCACGGGGACCACTTCTACGGGCTCCCCGGACTTCTGCAGACCATGGGCATGTCCGGGAGGACGGACCCTCTGCTCGTGTGCGGGCCGGAAGGCTTCTCGGAGGCCCTGAGATCCTGCCTGGAGGTCTGCGAGGGCGAGATAGGATATCCCCTCGAGATGCGCGACGTCGGGCCCGGGGACCGGGTCGGGGTGGCGGGCATGACCGTGGAGGTCTTCGCCACCGAGCACGGGATAGCGTCGCAGGGATACGTCCTCAGGGACGGACCCGCCAGGAAGATCGACACCGCCAAGGCGGAATCCCTGGGTATCAAAGGGGACGACTTCCGCAGGCTGGAGAACGGGGAGGAGGTTAACGGGGTCCGCATGGAGGACATCTGCCTGCCACCGGTACCCGGCAGCTCCGTCGCCTACACCGGCGACACGAAGAAGTGCCAGAGCGTCATAGATGCGGTGAGGGGAGTGGATGTCCTCATCCACGAGAGCACCTATCTGACCTCGGAGGAATCCAACGCCGAGGCGCACAATCATTCCACCGCGAAGCAGGCCGCCGAGGTGGCCGACGAGGCCGGCGTGGGAACGCTGGTGCTCATTCACGTGAGCAACCGCTACAAGGACCTGAAACCGGTCCTCGAGGAGGCCTCCGCGGTATTCCCCAACACGGTGGTCCCCCGCGACTTCGAGTTTTACGTCACCGTCAAGGGCGGTATCAGATCAGCTTGAGAAGATCCGCCTTGGTGATGATCCCCACAGGTTTTCCCTTCCTGAGCACGAGCACCGCGTTGCAGTCGCTCATCATGGCGGTGACCGACGACATGGGGGTGTTCTCGTTGACCGAGGGGAAGTTGTCGTCCATGATGGCATGGATGGGCATGTCCTTCAGCTCCTCCATGGTCTTGCCGCTGCGCATCTTGTCGAAGGGCAGCTGGGAGACCCCGCTGCTCCTCATGATCTCGGTGGCGCTGCGGACCTTCTCGGTGCTCTGTATGGTGATGATCTCCTTGGTGGCGACATCGGCCGCGGTGAGGTCGTGCTTGGAGTTCTTGGCCATCTCGTCGAGGGTCTCGAAGAGCTTGACCACGGTCTCGTAACTGGCCGATATGCGGTCCTTCTCGATCTTGGCGATGGTGCTCTGACTGACACCCGATTCCTTTGCGAGTTCGGTCTGCGTGATGTCAAGGGCCTTCCTGATTCTGCGTATGTCGCTCGCGGGAGGGAATTTCATGCATAGGGGATTATAAAATTCATATATGAATATTTTTAACCGTGGTCTTTATTAACGAGTATGACTAACAGGACAGTATCAGTCTTTTCTTTATAAAGGCCGAGAAGGGATTAACAATGGCATCTAAGAAGAAGAACATCTACGTTAACGGAATCAACCAGGTTCCTGTGCCCATGAGGCAGATCGAGATTGTCGAGAGGAAAGGAATCGGACACCCTGACTCTGTCGCGGACGGTGTCGCCGAGACCGTTTCCGAAGCGCTCTGTGCCATGTACAAGAAGGAGGTCGGACACGTCCTCCACCACAACACCGACCAGACCGAGGTCGTCGCCGGTATCTCCGCCCCCAAGTTCGGCGGAGGAAAGATCATCAAGCCCGTCTACATCCTCATGGACGGACGTGCAACCACCTACATCGAGAAAGGAAAAGAGAAGATCTCCCTTCCTGTCGAGCCTACCGCACTCGATGGCGTCAGGAAGTACCTGAAGAAGATGTACCCCCACCTCAACGTCGACACCGACGTCATACTCGACACCAAGCTCGGAATGGGATCCGATGACCTCACCGGTGTCTACAAAGCATCCAACTACCTCTCCAACGACACCTCCTTCGGTGTCGGATTCGCGCCTTTCTCCATCACCGATACCCTCACCAAGGAGACCGAGCAGTACATCAACGGCGACATGAAGAAGAAGATCCCCGCAGCCGGACAGGACGTCAAGGTCATGTGCAGCCGTGTAGGAAAGAACATCACCATGACCGTCTGCTGTGCCATGGTCGACAAGTACATCGACGACAAGGAGGCCTACAAGTCCACCATGGAGGAGATGCACAAATACGTCCTCGAGAACGGCAACAAGATCATCGACAGGGAAGGCTCCGATGTCAGGCTCAAGCTCGACCTCAACACCGGAGACGATTACAAGAGGGGAGTCTACTACCTCACCGTCACCGGACTGTCCCAGGAGATGGGAGACGACGGATCCGTCGGCCGTGGAAACAGGTGCAACGGACTCATCACCCCCTTCAGGCCCATGTCCATGGAGGCGACCTCCGGTAAGAACCCCATCACCCACGTCGGAAAGATCTACAACGTCCTCTCCAACATCATCGCCAACGATGTCGCCAAGAAGGTCAAGGCAGACGCCGAGATCCACGTGAGGCTCCTGTCCCAGATTGGACACACCATCTCCGATCCCCTGAACGCCAACATCGACATCATCACTCCCAACGCGGCCGATGATGCCAGGCTCCCCAAGTGGAAGGACGAGGCATACTCCATCGCAGCGGACTGGCTCGACAACATCGACAAGGTGTCCGAGAAGATCATCGCCGGAAAGATCAAGACCTTCTGAGGCCCTCCGTTCGGCAAAGATTTAAAAATATAATACACCCATTAAAACCCATCCAACTGCGGCCGGGCAACCGGCCGCGACCTCTCGAGGTGCGACAATGAAAATCATGGATATCCCCGCCTTTGGTCCTATGTTCCGTTTCAGCGATGCCAATGTCTACTATGCCCTGTATCTCCTTGCCGACGGCAAGAGGCTCGGGCGTAAGAGATTGGCAGAACTCGTCGGCGTGGGCGAGGGGAGCATGCGCCGCATCCTCGAGAAGTTCCGCGACTGGAATTTCATCACCATCAAGCAGACCGGCATATCCATCACCAAGGCCGGACTGGTCTTCCTCGACCAGATCCCTGTCAGGCTCATGGATATCAAGCTCAGCGAGGGTTCCACCGTGGGAGAGTTCTCCCAGGGAGTCATCGTGTACGGCGTCGGCAACAGGATCGTGAACGGTATGGAGCAGCGCGACGCGGGAATCAAGGCGGGAGCCTTCGGCTGCACCACTGTGGTCCTCCGCGACGGCAAGCTCATGATCCCTCCGGACTGGAACCTCGACGAGCAGAGCCCCGAGCTGGCCTACAAGATCCGCAAGGAGAGCGGGATCACCGCCGACGACGCCATCATCGTGGGCAGCGGACCCACCAAGGTCGTGGCCATCGAGGCCGCCCTCAACGCAGCCTTCGAACTGCTCTGAGCCGTCCCCGGCACCTTCTCAATCGGTATCCGGCAGCGTCAGCCATATCGGGTATTTCCGTATGTTCCAGACGTCCGGTTCCGTGCCTGCGGGAGCATGCCTTCCGGAGCATCCCCGATCGGCCTCTGGGCGGGTCGCGACAGACCTAATCCTTTTATAATAGCGGCCTATTGTTCGGGCGAGGAATAAGAAATGGCCCGTTTCAAAGAGGCTGAGCACAGGCTCCTTGAGAAGTCCGTCTGCATGAACTGCTATGCGACGAACCCCGTCAAGGCGTCCAAGTGCCGCAAATGCGGATACAGCAACCTTAGGCCCAAGGCAAAAGAGAGCAGGAAGCAGTGAGCTTGCCTGCGCAGCTTTGCTGCGTCAAGGTTGCGGCGGGTATGTCCGATCACCGGACTCCCGCCCTACTTTTTTCATTACCATTAGTTCTTACAGGATTCTTACGGATCGACTCCGTCTCACGCGCCCGCGACTGTTCGCGCGTACCTACTTTATATCACAAGTAAATGAACCCGCCGAGTGATTCTCCGTGAAAGCACTAGTCATCGAGGACAGGACCGCAATGTCGCAGATGTTCTGCGGTATCATAGAGAGGTTGGGCGTGGAGACCAAGGTATCCCCCACCCTTTCCGGAGCCCTCGAGGACCTGGAAACCTTCCAGCCCCAGATGGTCATCCTGGACACCTCCGTCGAGGAGGGCACGGGAATGTCGTTCCTGACCATGATCACCCCCGAAGAGGAGGAGAAGGAGAGCAGGAAGGAGCGCAGGAAGAAGATCGAGGGAGGACCCGGAATCCTGGTCATCCGCACGGTCTACGAGCTCGTCCCCGCCGACTGCCCCTTCGTGAAGGCCACCTTGGTCAGGCCCTTCACCGCCGAGCAGCTCACCGAGGCCATCAGGCAGCTGGTCCCCAAGGACCGCAAGAAGGTCGTCCCCAAGCTGTTCGAGGAGACCGAGGCCGTGAACCCCGAGGTGGAACTGGCACGCAGGGGAGTAACATACGGCGAATCATACATCTTCTTCGAGGAGAGACCAATCGTCATCCAGCAGACCGTGCAGGTGTTCGCCAACGCGGGTTACGACATGATGCTGGTGACCTCCGCCAGGGCCAAGGTGGCCAGGGAGAGGTTCGGACTCGACAAGGCCGCGGAGGTGTTCACGCTCTCCGGATACAACTTCCCGCTGGGTAAGATGATCCAGGCCGTGGACGACTTCATCATGTCCAACAAGGCCCCGCTGGTTTCCATCGGAGACCTCGACAACATCATCGAGCACTGCGGCGTCGACATGACACTCAGGGCGGTCCAGCAGATCGTCTCCATGAGGAAGAAGAAGACTTTTACATTACTCATATCCGTGGACGGCAGCCTCCTGACGCAGAACGTCAGGAACCTGCTCACCGGGATGATGACCGAATACAGGATTGAATGAGAGGCATTGATATGGCAACAATCGAGAAAGTATGGGCAAGGGAAGTTCTGGACTCCAGAGGAAACCCCACCGTCGAGGCGGTCGTCACCGTCAACGGACACGAGATCTCCGCTATCGCACCCTCCGGTGCGTCCACCGGAATGTGGGAGGCCCACGAGCTCCGCGACGGCGGCAAGAGGTACTCCGGAAAGGGAGTGCAGCAGGCCGTCGAGAACGTCCGCACCGAGATCGCCAAGGCCATCACCGGCATGGACCCCACCGACCAGAAGGGAATCGACGACCTCCTC
>CADAGG010000098.1 GCA_902787415.1 methanogenic archaeon | reverse complement strand
AGCGTCACGCCGTCGGCGCACACGGCCAGCGTCCACCCGTCGAACGAATAATCCACCAGCCTGATCCTTTCCGAATCGGAACAGAATCTCCAGGGTTTAACCCCTCTCCACAGCTGTACAGGGATATTCATCTCCGTCCCAGGAATAGGAATCATGTGATGATCGTATCTCACGGCTTTGGTTATCCTGCTTAGCCTATCGCCTTTGTTCATCAGTCCCACAAGGATGGTATCCTCATCGCTGTCCAGGATCTTTCCGCAGACCGCCTCGCCACCTTCAGGGTATTCCTTTCCGGTCGATACGTCACGGGTCGATACGATGGTGTCGGTATCGTTGGAAAACTCTACCGCAAGGAACGAACCGCCTTTCAGCGATACAGCCACGGAATCTCTGATGTCATAGCCGTTGCACCCATACATCATCCCCTCGGAGTTATGGTTCTTGTTCAGACGGACCATCCTGCCCGTAGCAGGAGACATGAGTCTCATCAGGGGACGTGTTTGGTCGTCTCTTTCCTCGTCTTTGTGCATATCCGGGCCTTCGGATTCCGAGGATATCTGCGGTTCTTCAGTGACCGATCCGTTTGTGATCAAGACGTATCTGTCCTCGGACACCTTGATGATGCTAGAAGAGAGTCTGCTGATATCCGGCATCAGGGATTTGCCCTTGCTGACCCCATTCTTTTTGATAAGGCCGTAGGTGAGGGTGTACGGCCTCTGGGGATTGGATGTACTGTTACGATAGATAACCTTGTTACCTCTGAGATGCAACTCGTTCTTACGGAAGAATAAGCAGTCCAGTGAGATATGGGCCGATTCGAATTTTTCTATTTCATAGGTATCGGGCATCATTCTTCCCAAATCGATTTCAGCATGGGTCGAGAAGTTCCCCGTGGATTTCAGTTTGAGTTTGGCCAACGATACGATTCCTTTATCGTTGCACCCGAGCACAAGCCATTTGTTGAAATCAGATAAATCGATGTCGAACAGTTCATGACCGTCGGACCCAAGATACCAAGGTCCGCTTATTGCCGCGGACTTTGATGGCTATGACCTTTCCGTTATCGTAGCACACATCCTCCATTAAAAGGCCGTTTTCGGTGATCATCTGGTTGGAAAGGATGAGTTCGAATGTTTTTCTGACAGGATCTATCTGGAACAGTCCATCTGAATTATGGCATAGCCCTCTGTTGAGATACTTCATGCGTTTGGGGCCGGGAAAAAGCAGTTCGCAGATCCTTTCGCCGTCGCAAATGAACCAACTATCGGTGTCTTCATAGTAATTCGGCCCGAGCTTTTCTGAAAACGAGACATAATAAACCCGATCCGTCCCCTAATCGATTTTCTCCCAGACCATAGCATCAGGATCCCTCGGGAATCTTTTCACGAAGGGGATCTCTGCCGATTTGATTCTGCCGATTCCGCCTACCAGATAGAAGATGTGCCGGCCGTTTGACCCCCCGGTGAGTTTGTAATACTCATAACGTTCTACCATCTGTCCCGTCACTTCTGTCGGGAGATCGGGGTATGAATCCATGAATCCCGGTTCGATGAATCTGTATTCGTATCTCTGATAGGGGGCATCAGTTCTGTATTCCCGTATGACGAACAACTCGTAGTTTCCGCGCGTTTCCACATGCCGCATCCTTACGATTTTGCCCTCGTGGAAGAAATCCAATGTCCTGCCTTCGTTCAGAATCGAAAGCGGATCGACCGTTTCCGGGGGGTTCACGTTTTCCTATCTCTTCGGAGCAGGAGGTTTCTCCATCAGCGGATTGTTGGGTTCTGCCGATATATTGTAACTGAGATCCGTTGTGTCTATGTCGCATCTTATCGTTTTTGAGTGGATGTATTCCGCACATTCGAAACTTACACGGTTATGGCGGAGATCGCTGTATCCCCACCATAATGTTTCTGCATTCCTGCACCAGTATCTTTCCGCATTGTCGACGGAATCCATCAGCAGCTCCAGATCCTGACGGTGATCCATGATTATTTCAGGAGCCCTATCATGTGCTGTCAGCATCACATAACCTCCCGCGACGATACGGAATAAGCCGTTCAGGTGGTATGCCAGTGCTACCCCGGAGAATGTTACGGGCAACGGGTATGAGGAAAGGACGGTATCGGTCAGGGTATCGACGAACCTGACCTCCTGTAGGTAGAGAGCCATGATCACCGACCCGTTCCGATCGAGGACCAGGTTGGTCATTTTTCCACCCAGGGACAAGAGTTCGCGGATCTCTCCCCCCTCAACCGACATGGAATATATGTGTCCGTTCGAGCGCACACAGACGTGCGAACTATCCTCCGACCATGTGATGAGAGGATGGTCGTCCAATCTCTCGATCATTCCTGCCGCGATTCTTCTAAGATTGAATATGTCCCAGATCGATATGCGGTCGTCACAGACAGCGGCCAGGTACCTGGAATCGTTGGAGAATGCATGCACCTGGCGGTAACCCGTTCCCAGAGGGATCATCGTAAGCGGAAGCATGGTCCCGGCTAAAATCAGCGTGATGTATCTCTTGTCGTATCCGTAATAATCGGAACTCAGGTTACTGACGGATACCAGATCGCCCTTGGGCGATACGTCAATGTTTTCCAGATCTATCGTAGGGGGGCCGCATACGTCGAATTGCGGGATGAACCCGACTTCGGCGAATGCCTTCATCAGGTTTTCGATTTTCATGTTCCCGTTCGAAAGGGAATTGTAGAACTTCAATCTGTAATCGGCTGCAGACCAGACCGCTACGAACTGGTCGTCGTCGACATCGCCATCCCATTCCGACAGCCTTTCCCTGATGATGTCAAGGAACCTGCCGTCGTCTAGCACATCATCTAAGCATCTCTGCATCGCTTGCACTCCTCTGACGGTTCACAACCGTCTCGGGATGCGGGATGACCTCTGAAAAGAAGCTGGGCAACTACGGTTGCTATGTTGAACAATCTCTTTATGCGTTATATAAAGTTGGTTAGACAAGTTGGTACCTATTGTCAGAATGTGATTCCACTGCCATGGAGATGGTTATTCGTCCATCTTGCCGATTGAGGCAATATCAGGAAGGTCGAGTTCAGCGATAAACGGAATACCCAGGAAGTTGTTCCCGTAATGCTTGTGACGGATGCTGTTCTGCAATCTTATCCGTTCGATGGAAGATACGCAGCGAGTACTCTTGTAACCGTTAAGGTCGATCCCCATGACGAATTCGTTATCCGGGGAGAGGGAATCCATCAGACAGTTGTTATGGGCCGTCGCTATCAATTGTCCGCTTATACCAGGTATGACCTGTTCCATCATGTCTGTAATCAGGAGATCGTGAACGCCTGTGTCCAGCCCATCGACATTCGCAAGAACAATACTGCGTCGGAAGGGAACAAAGCTATCAGTCGATACATTCGGAGGCGGTTTCCCATCCCCCCTTATTTATATTGCTTTTAATCTAAGGAAGGGCGATGAACAACGATACCGTTCGCGTGGTCGACCAGTATGCCGCGAGCATCCGTGCATGGATGGACCTCGGCTCCGGCGAGCGCGACATGAACAAAGCATTCTCCAAGGCCAGGGACGGGGCGGACCGCAGTCCCGAGGCGGCCTATCTCTACGGGATGTTCCTCTATACCGGCACCTGCACCGATGCGGACGCGGCAGGGGCGGAGGCGGCCTTCAGGAAAGCGTCCGAGGGAGGCTTCGAGCCCGCCTCCATCGTCCTGGAGGAGATCGGCAGGAACCCCGCCGACGTCCAGGCCAATCTCATGAATCAGCGCATGCTCGCGGAGCAGAGGGACCCCGTCGCCTGCAAGGCGCTCTTCCAGCTCTACGACACCGGCAAGGATGCCGCCGGGAAGAAGGGCCCCGCCCTCAAGAACCATGCCGAGGCCATCAGGCTCTACACCCCCTGCGCCGACGCCGGCGACAAGGAGGCCCTGAACACCATCGGCTACATGTATCTCAAGGGGAAGGGAGTGCCCAAGGACAGGGAGCTCGCCCTCAAGATGCTGAAGGCCGCATCCGAGAAGGGATGCGCCGAGGCCGCCCACCGCATCGCCGTCATGTACGACACCGGCGCGGACTTCACCGATCCCGACCTCGACAAGGCGGTGCAGTGGTACCAGCGCGCGGCCGACCTCGGATTCCCCGACGCGCAGTACGCATTGGCGGGAATCCTCCAGATGAAGGACACCAAGTACTACAACGCGGCCCGCGCCATCAAGTACCTCATCGCCGCCGCCGACGGCGGACAGATCGAGGCCTGCCACCAGCTGGGTCTTCTGTACGCGTACGGGAGCAACGGCGTGCGCAGGAGCGTCCCCAAGGCGAGGAAGTACCTCACCATCGCCTGCGAGGGAGGCTACGACCAGGCCATGGTGGACTACGCCAACATGTGCTTCGAGGGACAGGTCATCCCCCGGGACATGGCCTCCGCCGCCAAGTGGTTCGTGAAGGCCGCCGAGCACTACAACGGCATCGCGCAGTACGCCCTCGGCTGCATGTACGGCAACGGATACTATTTCGAACAGAACAACGAAGAGGCCGTCAAATGGTTCCAGGAGGCCGCCGAGGGAGGGGAGCCCAACGCCCAGTACGCCCTCGGGTGCTTCTATTACGAGGGAAGGGGCATCGAGCAGGACGAGAAGAAGGCGGTCGCCTGGTTCCAGGAGGCCGCCGAGCAGGGACACCCCGGCGCCATGTCCTTCATGGCCATGTTCATGATCAACGGCAAGAACGTCGACAAGGATGTGGAGGGAGGCCTCGACATCCTCAGGAAGGTCGCCGAGAACGGCTACCCCGAGGCCCAGTTCTACCTCGGCAAGCTCTACTACGAGGGAGATGTCGTGGAGCAGGACATCCCCTACGCGAAGAAGATGCTCACCCTCGCCGCCAGGCAGGGAGACCTCGACGCGGAGAGGCTGCTCGAATCCATCAAGAAGTGAGACCGGAGGGGAAGGTGCATGGACAGGCGCATAGTCAAGGCCCCCCTGCTGGCCATCGAGGAGTACAAGAGGTCCGCCTCCCGCGGGTGCGCCCGCGCCAAGTGGGAGCTCGCCAAGATCTACCGCGACGGCGACATCGTCGAGCCCAACCCCTACGAATTCATGCACTGGCTGACCGCGGCCGCCGACGCCGGCATCCCGGAGGCCATGATGGAGCTGGTGGTCCGCTACAGGTGCGGAGGACTGGTCCTGAAGGACCCGTCCATGGCCTTCGAATGGCTCCGCAAGGTGGCGGAGCAGAACTACCCCCTCGGGGAGTTCTTCATGGGCTGCGCCTACCTCCAGGGATGGAACGTGGAGAAGGACGCGGCCGAGGCGGAGGCCTACTTCCAGAGGGCCCGCGAGCACGGCGACGCCGACCTATTCATCCGTTTCGGACGCAACTTCGAGTTCGGCATGGCCGGCATCGAGGTGGACCTCGAGAGGGCCAAGTACTGGTACAAGTGCGCGGCGGACATGGGCTCCGACCGCGGCTACTATTCCCTCCTGGCGGTCGAGAAGGTCGCCAAGGGAGGCAGGTACGAGACCCCCGAGGAGAGGGACCGCAGCTTCAACGACCTCCCGAGCGTGCAGGAGGTCAGGCGCCGCAACAAGATGCTCGAGGAGGGTGACATCCACATGGAGCAGGGCTACTACGACAAGGCGGTGGACCGCTACATGAAGGCCGCCGACCTCGGCAACGCGGAGGCCCTGTACATGCTCGCCATCCTCTACCACGACGGGGAGATCGTCAGGCGCAACGACGACATCTCCTACGATTACCTTGACCGTGCGGCCATCGCCGGCTCCACCGACGCCCAGCTCCAGCTGGGGAAGATCTACGAGGAGGGCCGCGGACGCAAGCAGGACCGCGAGCGCGCCCTCGAGATGTACGCCATGGCGGTCGCCAACGGCAACCTCATCGGCTACTACGAGCTCAGCAGGTTCATGGACCACCCGGAGAAGTTCGTCCGCCAGCGCTACAGGATCGTGAGATGAATGGGATTCCAGGAGGTACTTCAGAAGGCATCCGCGGGAGATCCCCGCGCACGCAACGCCCTGGGGTACATCTACTACCGCGGGGACGGCGTGGAGCAGAACCTCGAGAAGGCCTTCCAATGGTTCAACCTCGCCGCCGAGGCCGGCGACCCGGAGGGAGAATGCAATGCCGCCCACATGCTCGTCCACGCCGAGGGGACCAACGCCAACCTCGAGGAGGCCATCCGTCTCTACACCCATTCCGCGGAGCAGGGATACGTCATCGCGATGTTCAATCTGGCACATATGTATTCGGACGGTCTCGGCGTGAAGCAGGACTGGTCCAAGGCCATCGAATGGTACACCAAGGCGGAGGAGGGCGGGAACGTCATCGCCTGCTACCGTCTCGGCGTGATCTACGAGGAGGGCAGGGGAACCGAGAAGGATCCCGCGCTCGCCGAGAGGAAGTACCTGAAGTGCGCCGAGGTGAAGTACACCAAAGCGATGGTCCGTCTCGGTGCCATGTACATGCGGGGGGACACCGGTCAGAAGAAGGTGTCCGCCGCGGTGAAGCTCTTCAATGCCGCAGCCGCCGAAGGCGATCCCGAGGCCATGCTCTGGATGGGGAAAATGTCCCTCACCGGGGACGGCATGGTCAAGAGCGTTGCCAACGCCAAGAAGTGGCTCACCAAGGCAGCCATACGCGGTAACAAGGATGCTGAAGCACTGCTCCATCAGCCTCCTTTTATCTGAGAATGTATATTTTCGTACACTAATGAACGATATATTTATCGTTCATGCGAGCATGGGGTTGCAGAGACCATGAGGATGAACGAGGAACAGCTGGAACTCATCAAGGGCCTGCTGAGCACAATCAAGGAGAGGAGTCCGTTCTACGGGAAGAAATTCGCGGACATCGACGTCACGAAGATCACCGACCAGGCCTCCTTCGAGACCCTCCCGTTCACCGACAAGGGGGATCTGCGCGAAGCATATCCCCTGGGAATCATGGCCGTCCCCCAGTCGGAGGTCGTGAGGATCCATTCCTCCTCCGGGACCACTGGCACCCCCGTGGTCATCCCCTACACCAGGCGCGACGTCGAGGACTGGGCCATCATGTTCGAGAGGTGCTACCGCATGGCTGGCATCACCAAGGACGACAGGATCCAGATCACCCCCGGATACGGCCTCTGGACTGCCGGAATCGGTTTC
>CADAGG010000097.1 GCA_902787415.1 methanogenic archaeon | reverse complement strand
GCCTCCGTCATGACCCCCGGCACCCACGGATCCACCTTCGGAGGGAACCCCCTGGTGTGCGCCTCCGGCTGCTCGGTTATCGACATCATCAACCGCCAGCGCCTCCTCGAGAACGTCGAGACCGTGGGCAAGGCATGGAAGGCCGACCTGAAGGCCATCGGCAGCCCCAAGATCAAGGATGTCCGCGGACTCGGATTCCTCATCGGTGTCGAGATGGATTCGGAAGCCACCGCGGCGGCCGTGAAGAAGTACATGCTCGAGCACAACATCCTCATCAACGTGGCGCACGGCAAGACCGTACGTCTGATGCCTCCTCTGATCTTCACCATGGAGCAGAAGGACGCATTCATGAACGTGTTCAAAGACGCGATCAAACAGTGAAACTCCTTACGGGCCCGTCCGCATCCGGGCGGGTCCGGCGCATGTCATCTTCTGCGATATGATTTTAACCGAAATGCCGATTGGGGTTCGGAAGCCACTTTGGTTTAGCCCGGTATAATAGCTGACTTGTAATCAGCGGGTCGGGGGTTCAAATCCCTCAAGTGGCTCCACTTTCCATTTCTTCTCAGAATTCAGTCCATCTCGATGCGCTTGACGATGCTGACGTAAGCGGGACGGATGATCTTGTTGGAGGAGATGATCTCTTCCATGTGGTGGGCGCACCATCCCACGGTCCTGGCCACGGCGAACATGGGCGTGTACAGGTCCTTGGGGAATCCGAGGAGTTCGTAGATGAATCCGCTGTAGAGGTCCACGTTGGCGCAGATGGGTCCCGCGGTGTGCTTCTCCCTGATGATGTCCGGTGCCAGAAGTTCGATGTTGCGGTACATCATGAAATCGTCCATGCGGCCGTCCGCCTCCGCAAGCGATCTTCCTCAGGTATGCGGAGAGCTTGTCTGGGTCTTCGGGATGTTTCACGTGGGCGCGGATGTCCTCCGCCATGGAGGAGACCTTGAGGTTGGCGCCTCCGTGCTTGGGTCCCTTGAGAGACATGAGCGCGGCGACGATGACCGCATAGGTGTCGGAACCGGCGGAAGAGACCACCCTCGCGGTGAAGGTGGAGTTGTTGCCTCCCCCGTGCTCCAGATGGAGCACCAGGAGCCTGTCGAGGACGATCGCCTCGAGGTCGGTGTAGCCCTTGCCGGGGCGGAGCATGCGGAGGATGTTCTCGGCCACCGTGAGCTCGGGCTTGGGCTTTACGATGTGGAGGTTCCCGCCCATGTCGAAGTGGTTGTAAGCCTGGTAGCCGTAGACGGCGAAGAGGGGCATGGTGGCGATGAGCTTCATGCAGTTCTTCAGGGCCTTGGCGGGAGACATATCCGCGACATGGTGGTCGTACATGGCGAGGTTCATCACGCAGCGGGACATGGTGTTCATGAGATCGCTGCCGTTCTCGCGGAGGATGACCTCCTTGACGAAGTTCGCCGGGAGGGACATCTGCTTGTTCAGGTATTTCGTGAAGGTGGCGAGCTCCTCCTCGGAGGGGATCTCGTTGAAAAGTAGAAGGTAGGAGCATTTCTCGAAGAGACCCTTCTCTCCCTTCTGGGAGTTGATCAGGTCCTCGACGGAGTATCCGCGGTATACCAGTTTCCCTCTGCAGGGCACGACCTTGCCGTCCACGGTCTCGAAACCGGTCACGCGGGAGATGTTGGTGAGTCCCGCGACGACACCCTTGCCGTCCCTGTCCCTGAGGCCCATCTTGACGTCGTACTTGTCGTAGAGAGAACGGTCGAAGTCCCCGGTGTTGCAGCATTTCTCGGCTTTGTCGAGGATGTACTGGTCATACTCATGCATGGTTATCGTCCTGTTAAGGGCGGGCCTCTAACGAATATCCCATGCGTTGAGACTATTAAACTATTGGGACGTTGGATATAACATCGTTAAGTGGGAAAAACAGGTTCTGGCACTGGTTCAGAGATTCACTTTGATGTTATGGAATGCCAGGGTGGACGTATCTCCCGCGGCGTAACAGATGAGTTCCGTCAGATGCATCACGGGTATGCCTCCCTCGTAGGAATCGTAGCGCTTCTGGCAGTTGGGGCAGGCCACTATGACCACCTCTGCACCCTTGCATTCGGCCTCGCGGTCGTCCATCATGGGGACGGTCCTGTTCCCGCAGCAACCGTCAGTCCTGTTGACGATCTCGCATCCCATGCGGGTCAGTATCTCTTTCATCTGCTTGCGGTACCTCTCGCCGGTGCATCCGGGCTCCATGGCGACCTTCAAAGGCTTCTCCAGGACGGGCAGTTTCTCGACGAATTCGTGGACGAAGGGGATGATGTTGCCGATCTCGGCACCGCTGCGGGACATCTCCTCCACGCATCCCCCGCAGAGGGAGATGAGGCGGGAGCCCCTGGCGGAGGCGGACATCCTGCTGAGGTAGGGCCTCCTTCCGAACTCGCCCATCTCGCTGAAGCCGGCGGGGCGGAGGCAGCAGGTCCAGTTCTCGACCTCGGAGCTGGTGAGTCCGAACACCGAGCAGGTCTTCCTGACCGCGTATTTCAGATACGGGAGCCTGCCCTGAACGACGCATCCGGGAAGCACCTTCACATCGTTCCCGTCCCATGCTGGGTCTATGGGATCCTGCATGCGGGGGAGGACGGTTCCCTCCGAGAAGAAGAGGTCGGGCGGGTGCTTGTCCATGACGAGGGCCCTGAGGTCCCTCATGACCCTGAAGGGATCGGTGCGCCTGCATACCGAGGAGCAGTTCCCGCATTCGAGACAGAGGGTGACGTCGCCCTCTCCCGAGACCATGATCTCCTTGGGGTCTACTCCCCCGTGCTTGAGCGACGGGCACACCGCCGTACATTTACCGCAGTTGATGCATTTCCTGCGGAGCATCTCGATCTCGGTCTCAAGGTCGACCATGCGGGTTCACTCCCTTCCCGGCTTATTACCGTTGTTCTCGACGGCGAACTCCCTGAACGCGGGGATGTAGGTCTGCGGGCGGAGAATGTGCCCCTCCCCGGGGACCCTGAGCTTCCTGCAGCCGGGTATCATGTCGGCCAGCTCGTCGCCGCACACGGGTTCGGTCATGATGTCCTCCAGGCCGTGCACGGAAAGGGTGGGCACGCGCACGAGGGCGGCATCCTTAGAGGGGATGTAGCCGTCCACCGCCCTCATCTGGTCGGACATGTTGTTGGCGGCCCCGGGATGGGGGTGGTTGAGCCTCTTCCCCTGCTTCTCGGCGCATTCGAAGTAACCGCTGGTGCGGAGCAGGGTGTTCATGGTCATCCCCACCAGGTCTGCGGATACCTCTCCCCTGCCGTAGGCGGAGGCCAGGGCGTTGAGTATGTACGCGGAACGGGCCGGGCGCTTGAGATATGATGACACCAGAGTGAGGCTCCTGACCCTGTCAGGATGCCTGGCGGCCAGATTGAGGGCTATGTGGGAACCCATCGACCAGCCGAGGATGTGGGCGGAGCCGAGTCCGAGACGATCGATGAGGGCGGCGATGTCGTCCGCGAGGTCGGACATGGTGAACTCCCCCTCGTACTCGGTGGTCCCGGATCCGCGGTTGTCGAGGGTGATGACGTCGAAGGAATCGGTGAGCATGGGAACGGTCTTCGCCCAGAAGGAGGTGCATCCGATGAGTCCGGTGACCAGGACGACCGGTATGCCGGTTCCCTCGCGCTCGTAGTGGAGCCTGATTCCGTTGACGTCGGCGAAAGGCATGCCCCGCGCATGTTGCTCGGCCGATTTAGTATCATCGCTGAATCACGGTTTTTATCCCATGAACGCATCGGAGTTTCATGGGAATCGTCTCCGGCATCAGCGTGTTCCTGGTCAACAGGGTTTTCAACACCAGGTACAGGCTGGCCCGCTGGACCCGCAAGTATCCCCGTTTCGGCAGGCTGGTGAAGCGCATCGCCTTCGACGGCGACGACATGTCCGTCCTGCCCAAGGCGGGTACCGCCCACGTCCGCGTGGACCTCAACATCGAGGTGGAGAACGCCGGCGAGAGGAACGTGGTCCCCACAGATATGATCAAGAACGTCCTGAGGCGCTCGGAGAAGATATTCATCATGGATTTCTGCCTGTGCAGGCAGTCCAACAAATGCAAGGACTATCCCGTGAGCAAGGGATGCATATTCATCGGCAAGGGTACCGAGCGCATCTCCCCCAAGTACGGAAGGTTCGTGACCCCCGAGGAGGCATGCGAATATATCGACGAATGCGACCGTCTGGGTCTAGTGCATATCATCGGCCGGAACAAGCTTGACAGCCTGTGGCTCCACACCGGCAAGCACACCGATCTGATGACCATCTGCAACTGCTGCCCCTGCTGCTGCCTGTGGAACATGGTCCGCGACATCGACGGAGGTATCGCATCCACCTACCGCCGCATGGCGGGGGTGGAGGTCTCCGTAGACAGGGAGAAGTGCATCGGCTGCGGCATCTGCATGGAGAAGTGTTTCGTGAAGGCGATCAGAATCGTCGAGGGGAAGTGCGAACTGGACGACGCCAAGTGCAGGGCATGCGGAAGGTGCTCGGAGGAGTGCCCGAAGGAGGCCATCACCCTCACCTACGACCCCGCCGTCATCGATTCCGAGGCCGACAGGATATTCGGCCTCGTCAATCAGTCCTGAGCGAATCACTTATAGCATTGTTCATTTTTCACGGGGCTATGTCAAAGAAGGGACATGTAGTGAAGAGCAGGGAGTACTCCCGCAATTCACGTTTCAACGAGATCCTCCTCGCAGTGATGTACATCCTCATCGGAGCCATCACCGCCATCTGCGGACAGGGTATGCTCAACATCATCGTGGAAGCGGTCGGTATCCTCTTCATCGTGGTGGGTATCATCAGCTTCTCCCTCGTGAAGAAAATCGAGTCCAGCCTCCTGTTCCTCATCCTCGGTATCGTATTCCTGATACTGGGTCTGTACGGACTGGCCGCGGACATCATCAGGATCGTCTTCGGCGCCATGATCGTGCTGTCCGGAATCGTCATCCTGCTGGGAACCCAGCCCTCCTTCATGGGCTATGAGCTCCCCACCAAGTCCGGTACCCTGGTCAGCATGGCCCTGGGCGCGGCCCTGATTGTCGTCGGCATCATCGCCGCCGTCAACTGGGGCGGAAGCTTCGACATCTTCATCCGCATCATCGGTGTGATCGTCCTCGCGATCGGTGTCATCGACCTGATGAAGGCTGCCGGAGT
>CADAGG010000096.1 GCA_902787415.1 methanogenic archaeon | reverse complement strand
GTCGGACTCTATTACGGCATCTGCGGGAACTTCGCCTGGGACATCACCGAGTGGTGCAAGGAGAAGGGCTACAAGCCTACCGCGGTTTTCAGAGCGCTCGACGGCAGGGTGTGCGACGACTGCGTCGCCATCGCCATCGGCGGCACCGAGAAGTACAAGCAGCTCGAGAGGGAGTACAAGGGGATGTTCTACGTCACCCCCGCCATCGCCGACAACTGGGTGGCCTTCGTCGGCGCCGGGGACATCGGCAAGCAGCTCAAGTCGATCTCCAAGGAGACCCTGGAGGACCTCGGCATCCACAGCGAACAGGACTTCATGAGGTGGATGTTCGAGCTCGGCCACTACGAGAACATCCTAATGATCGATTCCGGACTGAGCGACACCGAAGCCTTCGAGAAGAAGGCGCACGAGATGGGGCAGGCACTGAACCTGAAGCCCATCAGGTGTGCGGAGGGCTGGGCCACCCTGGAGTGCGCCGAAGCCCTCTACAAGGAATGCAAGGGTTTCCTTTCCTGATCGGCCGAGCAGAGACTTGCCTTCGGCGAAGGCCTTCTCGAGTTCCCTGGGGAACACGGTCTCGCGCCTCTGCTTCCTCTCCTCGGGATTGAAGAAGGTCCAGTCGTACTTGCTGTAATCCTTCACCTGCAGGGTCTCCCCGCTCACCAGGACCTTGGTGGGACCGATGAATCTGCTGAGGGTGTTCCTGTAATTCTCGAGCATGTTCAGGTACATGGTGTCCGGAGCGTTGCTGGTCATGATGAGGAGGACGGGTATCTTCCTGGTGTTGCAGCATGGGTTCTCCGCGTTGTAGGTGAGATACGGGAACACCAGCCTCTCGTAGAACAGCTTGAACTCGGCGCAGAGGTCGCCGAAGTAGTTGGGGGCGCCCATGATGACGGCGTCCGCCTCCTTCACCGCGTCGAGGACGGGCTTGAGACCGTCCTTTATGACACACTCACCCTCGTGTGCCTTCCTCTTGCAGCCGAAGCAGGACACGCAGCCGGTGAACTTCTCCAGTTTGTAGAGGTCGAACCTCGCTACCTCCGCTCCCGCGGCTTCCGCTCCCTTGGCGGCCTCCTCCACGAGGAGATCGGTGTTCCATCCTTTACGGGGGCTTCCGTTGACGGCTACAATCCTGGTCATGAGCCTATCGACGGGTTGTAAGCATATAAGATTGGCGAAGGGCGTTTCAGCTGTCCCTGATCCCGCACAGAAGGTCACGGAACGTGCTCTTCTCCGGAATGAAATCGGCCGGTCTTCCCAGACGTACCAATTCCTCCGCGGTGGGACGGCCTATGGCGGCCACCTTTACATTCTCCTGCATGTAGGAATCGCCCTTCTCCTTCCCGAAGCGCTCCTCCATATGACTGAAGAAAACAGCGGATGACATGGGGGAGGTGAAGGCGATCCAGTCCATCTTACCTGCTGCGATGGCGTCCATCATGGCCACCGTATCCTCGGTGACCCCTGCGTCGTTCAGATGGTAGACGGCGATATCGATGAGTTCCGCCCCGGCCTCTGTGATTCCCTGGGAAAGTACCTCGGTGCCGCTGTCGGAACGGACCATGACGACCCTCCTACCGCGGATGTCCTCTTTCAGGAGGTCCACGAGACCGTAGGAGGAGTACTCCTTGGGAAGCTCTGAAACATCTATTCCCAACTCGGTGAGACGGTCGGCGGTGCGGGAACCGATGGCGTATACGGAATGCCCGCGGAATACCTCGGGAAGGCCCTCTCCGAAGTACTTCTGGCACATGTCGGCTGCGGTGGTTGATCCGAACACCGCGACGGACCCGGGGACGAGGCTCTCGCGGAGCCTGACGAACTCGGATCCGGGTGCCATCTCGACCTCCAGGGAGGGTGCGGCGAGGACGGTGAATCCCATGGATTCGGCCTCCCTCACCGATGCCCCGAGCTTGGAGGCGGGCCTTGTGAAACCTAGTACGGTCACCTCAGGTCACCGAGCACGTCGTGGAGTTTGGAGACCTCTCCGATGACCATGATTCCGGGAGCCTCCAGCGCCTTCTCCCTGATGGTCTCCTCGAGACGGGAGACGGTGGTGGTCTCGACCCTCTGCTGGGGGGTGGATCCCTTGGAGATGACCGCTGCGGGCATGTCGGGGGACATGCCGCCCTCGATGAGCTCCCTGGAGATGTTCCCCGCGTTGCCGAGGCCCATGAGGATGACCAGGGTTCCGTGTCCTCCCACGAGGGCCTTCCAGTCGATCCTGTCCTCTTTGCGGTCGTCCTTCTCGTGGCCGGTGATGAAAGTCACCAGGGAAGCGTAGTCCCTGTGGGTGACGGGGATTCCCGCCAGCTCGGGGACGGAGATGGAGGATGATACCCCGGGAACGACGTGCACCTCGGCGCCTGCCTTCCTGAGTTCCTCTGCCTCCTCCGCGCCGCGTCCGAAGAGGAAGGGGTCCCCTCCCTTCAGCCTGACGACGATCTTGCCTTCCTCCGCCTTCTTGACGAGGAGGGCGTTGGTCTCCCACTGCCTGAGGTGGTGGTCCCCTCCGCGCTTGCCGGCGTCGATGAGCTCGGCACCCTCCTTGCACTCCTTCAGGAGCTCGGGGTTGGCGAGGGCGTCGTACATGACGACGTCCGCGCTCCTCAGGAGGTCCATTCCCTTGATAGTCATAAGACCCAGATCGCCGGGTCCGGCTCCGACCAGATATACCTTTCCTTTCATTGCAGATCATCTCTCTTTCCGACGAGGTAGTCGGCGATAACGGCGGCCTCTTCCTGCGTGTAGTCCGCATCCACCGTGGTTTCGACCCTGCGGGGCTCGGGGGTGTACCCGTAGCTCACAGCGTTCAGTGACAGTTTCCTTCCCTCCAGGACGGCGCTGATCCCGACGGGCGCGGAGCATCCGGCCCCCATCAGCCTCATGAGGTCCCTCTCGAGGGTGACCGCGGCCCTGGTGGGGGCGTGGTCCAATTTCTTAAGAATCTCCAGGTTCTCGGCATCGTCCGCCCTGCACTCGACCGCGATGGTGCCCTGTGCGGGGGCGGGGATGAACACCTTCCTGTCCAGCTTGTACATGGGGCGCTCTATGCCCATCCTGTCCAGACCCGCCTTGGCGAGGAGGATGGCGTCGTACTTGCCGGAATCCAGCTTGTCCATCCTGGTGTGGATGTTCCCCCTGAGGGGCTGGATGTCCAGGTCGGGGCGCAGGCTCTTCAGCTGCATGCCCCTCCTGATGGAGGAGGTACCCACCTTCGCTCCCTGGGGGAGCTCCTCCAGCCTGCAGGGGAGGATGACGTCCTCCACCGCGTCCCTCTCGAAGATGGCCGGGAGGGCTAGGGCGGGATTCATCTTGGTGGGAACGTCCTTGAGTGAATTGACGGAGGCGTCGATGGCCTTCTTCATGATGGCCTCGTCCAGTTCGCGGACGAACGCCCCCACGTTGGACATCTGGTCGAGCGGGGAGGTGAGGTCGATGTCCCCGAGGGCCTTCATGCCGATGACCTCGATCTCCACATCGGGATTGAGGACGGCCATCTTCTCCCTGAAGATGTCGGTCTGCCTCATGGCGAGGGCGCTCTCGCGGGTCCCTACCTTCAACACTTCACGCTCCCGAAGAACTCCTTGAACTTCTCGGCGAGGATCTGCGTGTCCTCCTTGCTGTGGGCGAGGGACATGAAGTCCACCTCGAAGGCGGAGGGGGGCAGGTACACGCCGTTCTTCAGCATGAACCTGAACAGCCTGTCGAACATCTGGCGGTCGGCCTTCATGGCCTCGGTGCCGTTGGTGACGTTCTCCACTCCGAAGAATACGGAGAACATGGACGCGATGCTGTTCACGCATCCCCTGACCTTGGCGTCCTCCATGCTCTCCCTGATCGACCTGACGAGGCATTCGGTCCTCTTCTCGACCTTGGCGTAGTTGTCGCCGGAGCACATGAGATCTATCTGTGCCAGACCTGCCGCGGCGGACACCGGGTTGCCGGCGAAGGTGCCGGCCACGTAGACGCCTCCCTGGGGGGCGACGTTCTCCATGATCTCCTTCTTTCCCATGAATGCGCCGGCGGCGAATCCTCCGCCGATGATCTTGCCCATGGTGGTCATGTCGGGGGTCACGCCGAAGCGCTTCTGAGCGCCTCCGGAGGAGACCCTGAAGCCTGTGATGACCTCGTCGAAGATGAGGATCGTGCCGTGTTCCTCAGTTACCTTCCTGAGGTCCTCGAGGAATCCCTTCTGAGGGGGCACGACTCCCACGTTGCCCATGACGGGCTCCATGATGACGCAGGCGATGTCCTGCTTGTCCATGATGTCCGAGAACGACTGGATGTCGTTGTACTCGGCGGTGAAGGTGTGCTTTG
>CADAGG010000095.1 GCA_902787415.1 methanogenic archaeon | reverse complement strand
GGGATCCGCCTTCCGGCGGTAAACGGATTTACTCGTTGTCCTTCTTCTTCGCGTTGTATGCGAACATTCCGATGAGGAACACTGCCATGGCGGCGAAGAGGGGGATGAAGTAATTCCAGTCGATGCTTACCATGCTTCCCAGGAATCGGTGAACGTACAAATAGGTTCGCCTGCCCCAATCCATGCCCCGATCCCGGCGCCGGGGCACGATCCCCGCATGCTGGCACTTATGTTACTCGCTCCGGCCGGGGGCAGGTCTGCCCGCAGATTACGAGGAACGGCGGGAACCCCGACGGTATTCATAGCATTGCTACGAAATCCGCAGAAATTCTGAGGTATTTCAACTTCGTTCTACGAATTCCCCCGCATTAACCACAGTCTGGGCGGTACTGTTTTTTATAACATAATCCATTCCGCGAGAGGATGGCATACGACGTAGTGATTATCGGAGCCGGACCTGCAGGTCTCACCGCCGGGATCTATGCTAGGTCCAAGATGATGAGCACCCTTATCCTTGAGTCCGGGACCGTGGGCGGACAGCTGGTCGCACTCTACCCCGAGAAGGGTATCCACAACTATCCCGCATACGAGAACATCCAGGCCAGGAAGCTCTCCGACAAGCTCTACGCACAGGCCGAGTCCCTGGACTGCGAGATCCGCGAGCACCAGAAGGTCATCGACATCATCGACGGCGACCAGAAGCTCATCGTCAAGACCCAGGACAACGAATACGAGGCGAACTCCGTCATCATTGCCATCGGGATGGGAGAGTTCGCGCCCAGGAAGATGGACGCCCCCGGAGAGGCGGAGCTCGAAGGCAAGGGAGTCAACTACTTCCTCCCGCTCAAGGAGCACCTCGTAGGGAAGAAGGTCGTCCTCTTCGGCGGAGGCAACAGCGCCATCGAGATGGCCATGGTCGCCGACACCGTCACCGAGACCGCCATCGTCCACAGGAGGCCCGAGTTCAGGGCCGACGAGATCAACGTCAAGAACCTCAACGAGAGCGCCGTCAAGCAGTACATGAGCTGCTCCGTCAAATCCTTCAACGGGACCGACAAGCTCACGAGCATCACGCTTCTGGACCAGGACAAGAAGGAGATCGAGATCCCCGCCGACCTGGCCGTCATCAACATCGGCATCACCGCCGACCTCGGAGCGCTCACCAGGTGGGGACTGGACCTCACCGAGAACGGGCTCGTCAAGTGCGGGTTCGACATGAGCACCAACAGGCACGGAATCTTCGCCTGCGGAGATGTCGTCGACTACCCCGGAAAGTACAAGCAGATCATCACCGGATGCGGCGAGGCCGCCACCGCCTGCCTGTCGGCGTACAAGTTCGTCAAGAAGCCCTACTGGGCCTGAAACCTTCACTGCTGGGTCTTCGGACCCGGCATCCTTTTTTCATCCTCACCGATCCCGGGTTCCGTTCTATATCTCGGTAGCTTCGTGCTCTTTTTATATCCACACCAACTGGTATCGTCCATGACGGTTGCGGACGGTTTCGTGCTCATCGACGGGAGGATGGTCCGCGGCCACGCCGTCTCCGAAGGCGGGGTCACCGAGCTCTTCGAGGGCCCCTACAAGGGGAAGGCCGATCTTTCCGGTGTCATCCTGCCTTCCCTGATCGATACCCACACCCACTGCGCCGATGCGGGGGCGAAGCCGGAGCCCGGGATGACCCTCGAGGAGCTGGTGGCCCCTCCGAACGGGCTCAAGCACCGCTATCTGCGGGAGACCCCGCGGGACGTCCTCGTGAAGGACATGCACGCCTTCGGGGAGCAGGCAAGAAGCAACGGGATCGGTGCCTTCGTGGACTTCCGCGAGGGCGGGGCGGAGGGTTGCAGGATGGCACGCGAAGCATGTACCAGCGCAGTGATCCTCGGACGCCCTTCGGTACCCGCCGCAGATCCTTCCGAGATTGATGAGATACTCTCTGTTGCGGACGGGATAGCCCTCTCCTCCCTCACCGACGTGGGCTACGCCGAGGCCGAGAAGGCGGCCCATGCGGCCCATGCCGCCGGGAAGCCCCTCGCCATCCACTGCAGCGAGAGGATCAGGGAGGACATCGATTCCGTGCTCTCCCTCGAACCCGCCTTCCTGGTACATATGTGCGAGGCCTCCGATTCGGATCTGAGGAAGTGCGCCGATTCGGGCATTCCCATTTCGGTGTGTGCCAGCATGAAGGACATCGGATGCACCGTATCTATGGGAACGGACAACGCCATGCTCTGCACCCCCGACCTCCGTCCCGAGGCCGCGCTCTTCAGGGAGATCCTGGGTAGCGCGGAGTATGACGGTTGGATATGGGAGTGCATGACGGCGGGTGCGACAGAATTATTATATCGCACCCGCGGGATACACGCGTGTAAGAGGGAAGAGGAATACATCGTCCTTCCGCTGAACGGCACCGGACCCGAATCGGCCTGGTCCTCCGCGGACCGCGTCCCTTCCCTGTGAAATGGGAGCATCCCCCGTATGAGTTACCAGAAAATCCTGATCCCCGTGGACGGCAGCGTGTATTCGGACGAGGCCATCGTGAAGGGCTGCGAATTCGCCAAGGCCGCGGGTTCCTCCGTCACCATCCTTTTCGTGAAGGACCGCGCCGCCTACCTCCAGATGGCAGTCAACACCGACCCCGACGACGTGGACGGCATCCTCGGCGAGGAGTCGGACAGGGTCCTCGTCAAGGCCGCCGAGATGGCGGAGTCCCTGGGAGTATCCTGCGAGACCGTCTCCGCCGAGGGCAACCCCGGCAGGACCATCGCGGAGCTGGCCGAGAAGTTCGACCTGGTGGTCATGGGGACCGCCGGCAGGACCGGAATCAGGAAGATGCTCATGGGAAGCGTCACCCAGTACGTGATAGCGAACACGGAATGCCCCGTCATGGCAGTCAAGATCAAGGAGTGAACAGAAATGAAGACAGTAGCAGACGTAATGACCCCCGCACCTATCGTAGCACAGGTCCCCGGAAGCCGCAACGAAGTTATCAACATGATGGTGAGGAACAAGCTCACCGGACTTCCCGTCGTCCGTGCGTCCGACGGAAAGCTGATGGGAATCGTCTCCAGGAGGGACATCTTCAAGAAATTCGACGAGACCCAGCTCTCCCTCATCATGAAGAAGAACATCATCACCATCTCCCCCTACGCGCCCCTCCCCGAGGCCGCCAGGATCTTCGCCGAGAAGAGGATCCACAGGATCCCCGTGGTCGACGAGAACAAGCTGGTCGGAATCATCACCCCTACCGACATCCTGAAGGAGATCAGGACCATGAAGACCGCCATGACCGCGGAGGACGTCATCAACACCACCTGCGTCACCGCCTACGAGGAGGACCCCATCTCCTACGCCGTGGCCGCCATGAGGGTCAGCGACGTCGCCGCCCTCTGCATCCTCGACGCCAAGGGAGATCTCTCCGGAATCCTCACCGACCGTGACATGTTCAACGACCAGGTCTCCGACGAGGAGGCCGCCGCCAAGCTCGGCGTCTCCGACACCAAGCTCATCGGCCTCAGGAACGTCCTGCCCCTGTTCTACACCGCCACCAGCGACTACTTCAACAACACCAAGGCGATCAAGGACTACATGGTCCCCAAGCCCCTCACCGTCTTCAGGAAGACCACCCTCAACGAGGTCGCCCGCCTGATGATCACCAACGACTTCGGACAGATCCCCGTCCGCGGCACCAAGGACGAGCTCTGCGGCATGATCTACGACGTGGACGTGCTCCGCGCCGTCACCGGGGTGCTCGAGTGAGCGATGACAAGACGATGGACACCCTGATGGCCCTGTTCAAGCGCAGGGGATTCATCTGGCCTTCCTACGACATCTACGGCGGAGTGGCCGGCATGTACGACTACGGGCCCCTCGGCTTCAGCCTGAGGAACAACATCGTCGACGTCTGGAGGTCCCTCTACAAGGGAAGGGAGGGCTTCGTCGAGATCGATTCCGAGTACGTCGGACCCAGGGAGGTCTTCAAGGCCTCCGGCCACCTTGACAAGTTCGCCGACAAGATCACCTACTGCACCAAGTGCGGCGCCCCCTTCAGGGCCGACCACCTGGTGAAGGAGTACTACGACAACCCCGACACCATGACCGAGAAGGAGCTGGAGGAGGCTTTCGAGAAGCACAACGTCAAGTGCCTCACCTGCGGCGGCAAGCTCGGTCCCGTCGAGGACTTCAACCTCATGTTCAGGACCAACATCGGTCCCGGCACCTCCCGTGTCGGATACCTCAGGCCCGAGACCGCCCAGGGTATCTTCATGAACTTCCAGAACCTCTACAGGTACAACAGGGAGAAGCTCCCCCTGGGAGTAATGCAGACCGGCAGGAGCTACAGGAACGAGATCGCCCCCAGGCAGGGCATGATCAGGATGAGGGAGTTCAACCAGATGGAGGTCGAGCTGTTCATCGACCCCGAGGACAAGACCTGGCCCAGGTTCCCCGAGATGGCGGACGAGGTCCTCACACTGCTCCCCAACACCGGCTCGGAAACAGTCACCATGACCGTCCGCGAGGCCGTCGAGAAGAAGGTCATCGCCAACGAGGCGTTGGCATACTTCGTGGGCACCACCAAGCAGCTCCTGGTCAGGTGCGGCGTAGACCCAGCAAGGCTCAGGTTCAGGCAGCACATGCCCGACGAGATGGCCCACTACGCCAATGACTGCTGGGACGCGGAGGCGCTCCTCTCCATCGGGTGGACCGAGATCACCGGTGTGGCGGACCGCGGCGCCTGGGACCTCTCCAGGCACGGACAGTTCTCCGGCACCGACCTCTCCCACTTCGTCAAGTACGACGAGCCCCGCGAGGTCGAGATGGACAAGGTCAAAGCCAACCACAAGGTCATCGGCCCCACCTTCAAGGGCAAGGCCAAGGCAGTCACCGACGCCATCGAGGCCAAGACCCCCGCCGACATCGTCGACGGCAAGCTCACCATCACCGTCGACGGCGAGGAGATGGTCCTCGACTCCGACAAGTTCAACGTCGTGAGGGTCAAGGAGAAGATCTCCGGCGAGAGGATCATCCCCAACGTCATCGAGCCCTCCTGCGGTCTCGACAGGATCTTCTACACCGTGCTGGAACATGCGTATTCCTACGACGAGAAGGAGGACTACACCGTCCTCAGGCTGACCCCCGAGGTCGCCCCCATCAAGGTCGGAGTGTTCCCCCTGATGGCCAAGGACGGGCTCGACACCGTCGCCAGGGATCTCTGCGAGGCGGTCCACACCCACCGCGCCGAGGCCTACTACGACGACGCCGGACAGATCGGAAGGAGGTACGCCCGCATGGACGAGGCCGGTACCCCCTGGTGCATCACCGTCGACTACGACACCCTGGACGGGGACCTCAAGGGCACCGTCACCATCAGGGACAGGGACACCACCGAGCAGAAGAGGATCAGGATGGATGACGCACCCGCCATCATCGACGACCTCATCACCGGCAAGAGGAAGTTCTCCGACCTCTGAAAACCATTCCAGGGCCCCTCCGGGGGCCCGTTCTTTTCTCAATCCGAATATGTGCGGAGCCTTATCATCCTCCGCGCATCCCATCCCCAGAACATGTGGGAAGGTGCCGCGTGCCATCAAGTAGATAAAGTTAACGACAGAAAGCCATCCATCCCGTGACATTCATTGTCAATGACATCATTTTTTACGAAAATCGTAGCATTTTCCTCATTTTATGGTCTGTTCGGATTAATCTTTAAATTATGACCGCGCCGATATCATTGTCGGTGATTGAAAAAATGGCTATCAATGATCTTGAAGACCTTGAAAAGCTCACCGTTCTGAAGGCACAGATGGATTCCTTCTCCATCAAGGACCTCTGCGCCGGCCAGTTCCCCACCGTAGGCGAGGACGACACCGTTTCCGACGTCCTCGGCGCCATGCGCAAGTCCGGATTCCAGGAGATCCCCGTCGTGTCCGGAGGGAACTACGTCGGAATGGTGAAGTACTCTACCCTTCTCAGGAAGAAGAGTGCCATCCCCTCCACCAAGGTTAAGGCGGTCATGACCAACCTCCCTACCCTGACCTGCATCAGCGGAGTCACCGAGATCGCGGAGATAATGGTGAAGGAGAACTGCAGACAGCTGGCAGTGCTCGACGGTAAGAAAATCGTCGACGTGGTCACCAGGAACAAGATCGTAGGCATCGCCTCCAAGATGAAGGCGCTGAAGGATTACAAGGTGTGGGAGATCATGACCTCCCCGGTCGTCACGGCCAAGGAGACCGAGATGCTGTCAGAGGCAATCGAGACCATGATCGACCTCGACATCAGGACCCTGCCCATCATCGACAGGCTCGGCAACCTCAGCGGAGTGCTGGGTATGAAGGAGGTCATCGAGAACAGCTGGAAGGCGGGAGAGAGGTCGGTAAGCACCCTCAACAAGAACCCCAGCAACCAGATCCCCGTATCCACCATCGCGGTCACCAACGTGCTGACCGTGGACTGGGAGGACTCCATCGCGCAGGTGGCCGCCATCATGGCGGACAAGAACAT
>CADAGG010000094.1 GCA_902787415.1 methanogenic archaeon | reverse complement strand
GTCGATGAAGAAGCCCGACGTCTCTCCCATGAGGCAGAACGAGTCGATGCCGTTCATCTGTCCCATGCCGATGAGCAGGCCCGCCGCTCCGACGATGCCGGCGCGGGGTTCTCCGGGGGTGAAGGTCACACCGTATCCTTCGAGCTCCTCCTTGAGTCCGATCCTGGAGACGGCCCCGAACACGTGGCGCTCCTTCACAATCTGGCCGGTGCCGAATCCGCCCAGGGTGATGATGCGGGAGACCCCGTAGGACATCATGATATCCAGGATGTCCTGCGCGAGGATGAACTGCCCCTCGGGGGTGGATCCCTGGTAGTCCCCTCTGAGGAATACCAGATCCTGTCCGGAGGGGGTCTTGGCATGCCAGAGTTCATTGCATGCCATCTTGACGACGTTGTCCTCGCCGGGGATTACCTGGGCGGGGAAGTTCATGGAATAGATGACGGCGAAGCGCTCCGCTTTCAGCAATTGTGCCAGATGGTCTCCGGCGACCTTGCCTACGTTGCCGATCCCGGGCAGGGCCTCGATGAGGATCGGGTCCTTGAGGACGGGTTTGGAATCATACTTTACGATACTTTCCATTCTCTCCGTACTCCTGTTTGACGGCGATGCGGCGGTATCTGCCGTAGGGATCCTCCGGGGAATACCTGGGGGGTATGGGCGAAATCGTTTTCACGGAACACTGCGCGCAGGTATCAAAAAGTGTATAACGTCCGCAGCTGGGACATTTGCGCAGCTGAGAGTTCATCTCACTTGCTCTCGCGTTTCAGGACGGCGACTCCGCCGTCGTCCTCGAGACTCTTGATGGCGGTGGCGGAGACCCTCTTGAGGATGTCTTCCGCGGTCTTGTACTCCGCAGCGTTGACTACGATCCTGTACCTGGGGGAGCCGACGCTGGTGATCTTCGCATCGGCACCGTCGGCGGCCTCGATCCCGGCAAGCAGTGCCTTCCTGATGAGTTCCACGCCGTTGGGTGCGGAGGAGGTCATCTCGAGAGTACCCTCGATCTGTACGGCAGGGAGGGTGATGTTCTCCTGGGCGACCTCGATGAAGGTGACGATCCAGTCTCCCTCGTAGTCTTCCTTGAACGATTCGGGGTCCGCTACGACGCCCTCGAAGGCGTCGTAGAGGGTCCCGTAATCCTCCAGCAGGGTGTTGCCGAAGAGGTCGTAAGCGTCATCGACGCTGGTAGAAAGCCTCTGGGCGACGATCTCAAGGAGCTTCTCGGCCTTGTTCTCGTTCTTCCACTGCTGGATTCTCTCTCTTTTCTGGTGATCGTTGACGGACTTCAGAGAAAGGTCGATGTGACCTTTCTGGGAGTCCACGCCGAGAACCTTACAGACGATTTTCTGTCCTTCTCTGATGTAGTCTCTGATGTATTTTACCCAGCCAGTGGCGACATCCCTGACGTGAATGAATCCTTCCTTGTTGTCGTACTCGTCGAGAGTGACGAATGCACCGAAGTTCTTCACCGAGGTGACGGTGCAGACGACAAGTTCTCCATTCTCGGGGAAGCCCCTGGCCCTGGACATCAGCCAACCACCTCAAGCACTTCGCCGCTGATCTCTCCGTTTCCTCCCTTGGGAGTAACGAGGACGGATCCGCAAACGTGGCAAAGTACTTTGGTTGCTGCCCTCTTGAAGACGATCTGCTCGTTTCCGCAGTCGGGGCATTTGACTTTGACAAAGTTGTTAACCATTGGAATCACTCCGTGAGCTCGAATTTCTTGGCCCTGATGCAGGTGGTGAGGTGTGCCTTCTTGCACTGTTCGCACCTGAACCTGATGTTGACCCTCTTGGTGGGCTTCTCACGTCCCTCGGGCTTAGGCCTGGGGAAACCTCCGTATCCGGAGGTGACTTCCCTGAATCTCCTCTGACCCCATTTGAGCTCGCTTGCTTTCTTCTTCTTTACCCTCTCGACTGCGTGGCTGGTGTGTGCTGCGCAGAAGGGGCAGTAGGTTTTGATAGTTCTCGGCATTTTCATTGTAATCACCTAATGAAACGCTAATGCAGAGTGCGCTTATACGCAGGTTCTATTTATAGTTCGCCTACCCAGTATTCTATAATAAAAGAAAAGAAGCCCTGCTGGGGGGCGCAGTCCAGCGGTTTCACTCGCGAATCTCGACGGACCCGTCCTTGTGGGCGATGACGACGGCCCTCACCATGTTGATGAACAGGCCGCACTCCACGACCCCGGGGATGGCGTCCAGGGCGGACTCCTTGAAGGAGAGGTAATCTATTCCCCCGTCGAAACGGCAGTCGTAGATCAGGTTGCCCCCGTCGGTGACGAAGGGTTCGCTGCCCTTCATCCTCAGCACGGGCTCGCAGCCCTGCCTCTTCAGTCCGTAGGCGGTCTTGAGATGTCCGAAGGGGAGGACCTCCACGGGCAGGGAGCACCTGGTGCCGATCTTCTCGACCAGCTTGCTCTCGTCCACGACGATGATCTCCTCCACCGAGGCGGCGGCCACGATCTTCTCCCTGAGGAGGGCACCTCCGAGTCCCTTGATGAGGTTCATCTTGGGGTCGACCTCGTCGGCGCCGTCGATGGTGACGTCCACATGGTCGACGTCGTTGAGGTCCACGATGGGGATACCGTTCTCTAGTGCCAGATTCTCGGAGGCGACCGAGGTGGCGACGCACTTGAGCTTGTAGCCCTGCTTGACGAGCTCGGCGACCTTGAGGATGACGAAGTACGCTGTGGAGCCGGTACCGAGTCCGACGGTCATGCCGTCCTTGACAAAAGTCTCGACCGCTTTCTCCGCTGCAATCCTCTTCATCTCGTTCTGGTCGACCTGTGCCATCTCGTCTCACCAGACCTGTATGGACGAAAATTTACTTTAATGTAGCGCCAGATACGGGAATATGCGCTTGGCCTCACTGTATTCCGGCGGCAAGGATTCATCGTTTTCTCTGTATGTCGCGGAGCAGAGCGGCCACGAGGTGCCCTATCTGGTGAACATCGTGCCCGAGGACCGCGCATCGTGGATCTTCCACACCCCCAACCTGAACGTCGTCCCCACCCTGGCTGAGGCCATGGGCAAGAAGGTCATCCTCGGCAGGAGCACCGGCGAGGAGGACAGCGACATGGAGGGGCTCCGCAAAGCGCTCGAGGGATTGGACATCGACGGGGTCGTCACCGGGGCCGTATGGTCCGACTACCAGTGGGACAGGATGAACCTCGTCTGCGGCGATCTGGGTCTTAAGGTGATCTCCCCCATGTGGAGGAAGGATCAGGACATGCTCATGGAGCAGATCATCGACTCCGGCATCAGGGCGGTCATCGTGGGATGCTACGCCGAGGGATTCGACGAATCGTGGCTGGGACGCCCCATCGACCGCGAGACCCTGAAGGACCTGAAGGAGCTCAGGAAGAGGTACGGCATCAGCATCATGGGCGAGGGAGGGGAGTACGAATCGATGACCCTGTACATCCCCGGGTTCTCACACGCCTTCGAGATCGCCGAGGCCGAGAAGGAATGGAAGCGCAACGACGGAACGCTCCGCGTGAAGTCCCTGCGCCCCGTTCACTGAACCGTGAAGGAGGGCCTGTACCCGCGCATCCTCAGCGCGTTGAGGGTCACCGATACCGACGAACAGGACATGGCCGCTGCCGCGATCATGGGCATGTGGCTGAACTCGCCCATACCCAGTAGATAGGGGAGGCCTGCCGCGATGGGTATGCAGATCGCATTGTAGACGAACGCCAGGAATAGGTTCTGTTTGATGTTCGACACGGTCTTCCTGCCTATGTCCATCGCCACGGGTACGGACCTGGGGTCGCTGTTCATGAGCACCACGTCCGCCGCACCGATGGCGATGTCCGTGCCGGAGCCCACCGCCATGCCGACGTTGGCCTGCGTGAGCGCGGGGGCATCGTTGATGCCGTCTCCCGCCATGGCCACGGTCTTCTGCATGATCTGATACTTCTTCACGATGGAGAGCTTGTCCTGGGGGAGCACCTCCGACTTCACTTCGGTGATGCCCACCGCGTGTGCTACCGCCTCGGCGGTCTGACGGTTGTCCCCGGTCACCATGACGGGCTTCGCGCCCATGGATTTGATGAGGGATACGGCCTCCTCCGAGGAGGGCCTGAGGGGGTCCGCCACCGCTATGATACCCGCCGCGCGCCCGTCCAGGGAGACGAACATGCAGGTCTTGGCCTCGGAGGTCAGCGACCCGTATCTATCTTCCAGGGCGGAGGTGTCGGCCCCGACCTCCTCCATGAGCGGGAGGTTGCCGACCGCGACCGTTCTGCCCCCGACCGAGCAGGTGATGCCCTTGCCGACGGAGGTGGCGAATCCGGTGCCCGGCTCTATCCCGATGCCCCTGTCCTCCGCGCTCCTGACGATGGCCTTGG
>CADAGG010000093.1 GCA_902787415.1 methanogenic archaeon | reverse complement strand
GGTTCACGGTGTCAGCATATTCTGCGATGTGTCCGTTGTTGGATAAACCCATAGTGATGTTCAGAGGGTCGTTGCAGGCGATGGTTACGGTCTTTAGATTTGTGCAATTTAAGAATGCATCATCACCTATCGATGTGATCGGACCGATTATTGTAACAATATTCAGGAAATTGAGGTCTTTGAACGCAGAACCCCCGATGGAACCTACGGGGCCCTCGATGATGACGGCGACAAGTTTAGTGCAGTCATCGAACGCAGAATCTCCGATGGAACCTACGGGGCCCTCGATGGTAATGGAGGAAAGATTGAGGCAGCCATCGAACGCATTACCTTCGATGGAGCCAACGGATCCCTGGATGGTGACGGCGCTAAGAATAATGCAAAAATTGAAAACAAAACCTCCGATGGAACCTACGGAACCATGGACGGTGAAGGTTTTAAGTTTACCACACGATTGAAACACAGAATCTTCAATGGAACCAACGGATCCCTCGATGATGACGGCGGTAAGATTATCACAGTATTCAAACGCACAATCATCGATAGAGCCAACGGATCCCTGGATGGTGACGGTATTAAGCGTATCCTTGTCACTGAATGCCTCGTATGGAAAATTGACCTCGCCTCCCTGGGAAATGATGGTCAGATTCTTCAGACTGGTCCAGCCCCAATCCCATTGGAACGACCCGTGGCCTGTAGCGGTGAGATTGTCACCATCCCACACCAAGTCGAAGCCCTCGTTGACTGCCTCCGAATCATCTGTACAATCCACTACGATGATGAATCCGGCCGTCAGCAGAACGGCAGCGATCGGAACGGCCCAGCGGGAGGACATGCAACAAAAATCCAACTCCGTCCTAATAACATTTCCCAGGGCATGTCCGCATCCCCGTTTTATACGAGTGAGCGGATAGAGGTTGCATGCGTTCGTCCGATGCACATCTGGAGAAGGCCCTGGAAGAGTACAACGGCACCGTCTCGGAACTCGAGGACGGGGACGACCTCCCCGCACTGTTGGATGCCTACATCAACAGGGGCTGCATCCTCTCCATGCTCGATTCCACCGTGTCCGCCATCTCGGACTTCGACAGCGCCATCGACGTCATCGACGAGCTCAGGGAGAACGGGACCGAGGTCGATCCGGGATGCATCTTCAAGGTGTACGTTTCCCGCGGCGAGCTCATGAGCGACGGCACCGGTCACGACATGTCCCAGGATTACAGGAAGGCGGCCGAGGTGCTCGATTCCCTTGAGCCCGGGTGCAGGTACTACGACAGGAAGAAACTGGTCTCCGCCTGCCTCACATGCGCCCACGATCTGCTCGACGCCGAGCTGCCGGAATACGCCGTGCCGTTCCTCGAGAAGGCTCTGAGATACCTCGATCCCAAGGGCGACATCGAGACCCGTAACGGATACGTTGAGGCGAAGAACTGCCTCGGTCAGGCCCTCGTGGATTCGGATCCCGACAGGGCGTTCAGGGAGTTCTCGGATGCCCTCGCGGTAGCCGACGCGCTCTACACCTCCGCCCAGCTGGACGACGAGAGCGAGCTGGTGCTATCCCTCTATTTCCTGGGCGACATCTGCCGCGACACCGACCGCGGCGAGGACAAGTACCTCTCCTACCGCGAGGAGGCCATCAGGGTGATGGAGGAGATGAAGGCCTGCGGCACCCTGGAGGACGAGGAGCTCCTCTCCGACCTTCACGGGGAGGTGGCCCGGATCTACATGGGCAGGGGCGACATGGCCACCGCCGAGAAGCATCTGCTCAAACAGGTCTCCTACAACCTCAACGGTTCGACGGAGTACATGCGCGACAACGGCATCGATCACTGATCGGAGTTCTTCAGGTCGTTGTAGGACTTCAGGAGCTCTGCGGCCTCTTCGTGGCCGGCATCCGCCGCCTTCCTGAGCCATTTGGCGGCCTCGCGCTCGTTGTTCTTGGTACCCTTTCCGTCGCCGTACATCACTCCGAGGGAGTACATGGCGTCGGGGTTGCCGTTCTTGGCGGCGAGCTCGTACCACCTGAGGGCCTGGGCGTAATCCTGCTCGGTCCCGATGCCGTCCTCGTAGCAGACGCCGAGGTTGTACTGGGCTGTGATGTGTCCCTTGTCACCGGCCTTCAGGAACCATTTGAATGCCTCGGACTCGGACTTCTTCGCACCGTAGCCGTTCATGCAGAATGTGCCGACGGTATACTGTGCCAGAGGGTATCCGGACTCGGCCGATGTGAGCACCAGGTTGTAGGCGTAGTCGTCGTTGCGCTTGACCCCCTCTCCGAGGTGGTACGCAAGACCCAGATTGTACTGCGCGCGGAAGTTCCCGCGGTCGGAGGCGCGTCCCCACCACTCCACGGCCTTGGAGCGGTTGGCGGTTGTTCCGAGCCCGTCGTGGTACATCATGCCGACGGCATACATCGCCTCGACGTGGCCGGCCTCGGCGGCGCGGAGGAAGCTCTTGAAGGCGGTCTTGTACTCCTTCCTGTCATAGGCACGCTTGCCCTCAGAATAATCCCTGGAACCGTCGCCGGAGCTCTTCCTTCCGAAACCGAACATGATGCTCAATACACGGCGGGATTTTTCATCCTTTCGCATCGAACAGCACGCCGCGGTAGTTGCCGTCGAATTCCCTGCTGGTGCAGTTGATGTACAGGAACTCCAGGGCGGAGATGGTGGCCACGCCGCACACTATGCAGACAACGATGTCCGTGTCCATCAGCCTGAGGAGGAACGGGGACAGGAAAAGTAACAGTCCGGCGGCCTTGTTGAAGTACGTGTGCACGAAACCGGGTTCGGAGAACCTCCCGGACCCGATGCCTACGGAGACCAGCCTCATGGCGGCGATGGCGGCGATCCATTGGATCATCCACTGCTCCCAGTCGAGATAGGGGATGATGCACAGCAGGAGCACTACCGCCAGGACCGCATCGCAGCTGCTGTCCAGGGCCTTGCCGTATCTGGAGACCCCGAACCTCCTGGCGAACAGTCCGTCCAGCAGGTCGGTGGAGGCGATGAGCGCGAATGCGATCAGGAACTGGTCGGAAAGGGGTTCCAGCAGTAACAGCACGAAAGAAGCGGCCGCCCTCGAGAGCGAGAGAATATCCGAAACCCTGACCTCCATGCATGGTTCATCGGCATCCACTTTAAAACCCTTTATCGCGAAGCGCCACGATTAAAACCCCCGACGCGCATCACGCATGCATGTTAAGTCCTCTGGACGTGCCGGAAAGCTTCACCGTGAGATCGGTGGCGGGGATATTCGTCATGCAGCGCCTGTCCGCCACCGAGTTCGAGGGCAGGGCCAACGCCTTCGTCCTCGACGTGGACCTGGTGGTCCGTGCGGATGCGACATCCGTTACGGCCGCCCTCTCCGGTGACGTGGGCAGGGAGGGTTTCGGCACCGTGTCCACCGAGGGGAAGGTGTCCTTCTTCGAGGACGCGGTGGCGGTGATCTCGTCATGGGTCGACCACGTGGCGGCCGAAGCCATAGAGGACTACGCCTCCGACGTGAAGTACCTCGACACCCCCGACGGGAGGATCGCCTACTGGGGATACAACACCCACCTCGAGGGCACGCCCGCCGTCTTCGTGCACGGCGGTCCCGGAGGCGACAGCAACCCCGTGAAGGCCCGCCGGCTCATGCTCGACAGGCCCGTCTACCTCTTCGACCAGATGGGCTGCGGGATGTCCGATCCCATCAAGGATTACGATGCCTGGCACATAGACGATTACATCCGTCAGACCGATGCCGTGATCTCCCATGTGACCGATGGCAAGGTCATCCTCATCGGCGCCTCCTGGGGGGCCGGCCTCAGCCTCGCCTATGCCTCTGCCACGAAGTACGCGAAGGTGGCGGGAATGGTCCTCATCTCCCCCTTCCTCAGCTCGAGGAAATGGAACGAGGACATGGACGAGAACCTCCGCTCGATGGGCGGGGACTACCTGAGCATCGTGGAGAAGGCGAGGAAGAACGGCGTCTTCGGGGAGGATTTCTACCGCACCCTGGAGGAGTACAACGCCAGGTTCCTGTTCTGCCGGAAGGAGTTCCGCCCCTACGCCTTGGTCTCTGCGAGAGAGGAGCCCAACGAGACCTTCAGGAGGCTTTGCGGACCCAACGATTTCGTCACCGACGGTAAGCTGAAGGACTTCGACGTATCCGGGAAGCTTTCTGAGATTGATGTCCCCGTGCTCTTCATGTGCGGAGACAGCGACGAGGTAACCATCCCCCGCATCATGGAGTACTATTCTGCCGTCAGGGGCGCCAGGCTCTCGATCGTCGCGCATGCCGGCCACGTGCTCGCCTTGGAGCAGTTCGACCAGTACCGGGATGCGATCCGCGCCTTCCTTTCGGAGAATAAACTCTGAGCTGATGTTCGGCGCCAAGGCCGTGGCCTCC
>CADAGG010000092.1 GCA_902787415.1 methanogenic archaeon | reverse complement strand
GCACAATGAAGCAGACCACGCAGCGGTAGCCTTCCCCGACCAGGCGGGTGAGCTCGCGCACGTGCTTCAGCCCCCGCTCGGTGGGAGCATCGGGGAAGCACACCCTGTAATCGGATTCCTTCGTCACACCCTTGACCTCCATGAGGACCTTCCTCCCGCCCTGTTCCGCATAGAAATCGAAACGTGATTCCCCGAGGGTGAACTCGGGCTTCACCGTATCGCAGGGTCCGAGGATCCTCTCGATGGATTCCAGGGCCACCTTGTTGGGTGCCTGCGAGTCGATGTTGATGATGAAGCCCCTCTTCCTGGCGGCGATGAGGTCGTAGGGCGTGGAACGTCCGGGGGAGGTGCCTTTCTGGAGGTAGACCTCGGTCCCCTTGAGGAGGATCTCGCGGCATCTGCCGGTGTTCTTGACATGGCATCTTTCTATAGTGCCAGCAATGTCGACCATGGCGATGAACCTGTTGGGTCTGCTGATGAACGTTCCCGCGACGACGTTATCGTACCTCATTTTCGGACCAAGGTGGGTATGGTGTCACCAATCTTAACATGTTTTCATCGGGTACGAATGAAACCCTGGGGATGAACATGCGCCCAAAGGTCGGGATAGCAGTCTCCGTTCCAAGTTACATTTTTGTAGTTAATAATCGGTCTGGGTATTATGAACGCAATCATCGTATACTCCGGCGGAAGCAACACCACCGCTGTTGCGCAGTACATCGCCGAGAAGACCGGCGGAAAAGCCGTCACCGTTCCCGGTACCGCGGAGATCGACTTCTCCGCTTACGACAAGGTCATCATCGGGACCAGGGTCAGGGCGGGAAAGGTCCCCTCCGACATCTCCGAGTTCGTGGCCAAGAACAAGGCCTCCTTCGAGGGCAAGGCCGCCTTCTTCCTCTGCTGCATGTACAACGACGACAAGGGGCAGAGGCAGCTCGACAAGATCGCCTCCCAGATGGGGATCCAGAAGGCGGTGTTCTTCAACAAGGGAAAGAAGATCGTGAAGGAAGCCGGCAACCCCGTCGACGACTTCATCGCATCCCTGTGAAACCATCTGCCGGCCCCGGCCGGCTTCTCACTCCTCTTTCTTCCGTATCGTACAAACATCGAAAATCCATGCGGAGAAGATTCCTCCGACAGTGCCGAACGTTTGGATGAATCTCCACTCCTTAACAGCATTATCCTTTATCTACAAGGGCCACATCCGTGGGTTATGCGTGCCCTCCGTACCGTTTCCATGGCATTGGTGACCCTTATGCTGGTGTCCATGGTATCCGTCTGCATTTCCGATGAAGATTCCGCGACCGGCGTGTCCGACGGTCAGTACGGGAGCACGAGGCATATCTCGTCGGCCGAGTTCAGCGATGCCATAAAGGATATCACGGGCAAGACGCTCAGCGAGTGGATCGACGACATCTCCACCCATATGACCTACTACAACATCGACAGCCACAGCCTGACCCTTAACTCAGACATCGCGCTCACCAGGAACACCGACTTAGGCTATCCCTCCTACGAGATGAAGGACCGCCTCGCGGGTTATCTCGAGGCCGTGCTCGATCTCACCATCACAGGCAACTTCCCGGCTGCTGGCACATATCAGGCGAAGGAGGGGGAGAACGTCGTGGAGTTCCTTGACAGGGTGTTCGTGGAGGAGAGGTCCGTCGCCGAGAGGACCGTCCACATCTCATACGACATCAAGCTCTATTTCGACGTCACCGCGGACACCTATGCGGATATGGACATCGGGGAGCTGCTCCGCTCGCAGACCAATCTCAGGTTCGCCCTTTACGACAGGGAGAGCCGCGACATCGACCTCGACATGAAGTTCACCGACGACGGCGACCCGCAGTCGCTGATGATCGATTACGTTCAGACCGACGTGGACAACAACTTCTATCTCAACCTGAACTCCGGAATGACCTTCGAGGGCATGAAGATGTTCTCGGCCGACCCCCTGGAGCTCAACCCCCAGGCCACCGCCCACATCACCAAATCCCTGATCTCCTCCGACCTGGCCGACAGCATCTGGATCGATCTCCTGGCCAGCGGAGGCATGGAGGTGGGCAACGTCAACCTGGCCGAGCTCATTCTCAAGATCCTCGGTTCCGGCGGAAGGACCCTGGACCTGTTCGACACCATAAAGTCGCTCACCAGCTCCGACGTCCCCGACGTGACCTTCTCGGTCTCCATGGATGCCTCCAAGTACACCGACGCCTCGGGGTACGAGTACTGCAAGGTGGTGTCCAAGAAGACGGGCGGACCCACCTTCTACCTGCCTTACGGGCCTTACAAGATAGACGGCGCCATGATCAACGAGGCCATCCCCGACGACCTTCCCGCGGATGACAGGGTAAAGATCGCCCTGGACGCCCTGGTGCTTTCCTTCTTCCTCGATCCGGTGGAGGTCAAGGACATCTCGGGCGACGAGACGACCCGGCAGAAGTGCGCCGAGGTCCGCGCATACGCCGACGGAAAGCTTGATGTCGAGGAGCAGACCAACTACACCATCCCCGCGGTCTATCTGGGACTTGCGATTGCAGGGCTCGCCGCGGCTTCGATTCTGTTCATTCTCATGAGGAGGCGTCTGATATGAAGGGCATGTCTCCCGAGGAGGTCCGCCGTGCGGTGGCCATGTGGGGCCTGGCGATGTGCCTGCTCGCGGCTTCCGCCGGCTGGGTGTTCATGAGGTTCGGTCAGGCCTGGTCCATTGCCGACCTTCCCGTATCGGACTATGTCTCGCAGATCGTCCCCGCCTACGTCATCACCGAGGTCGCCATGATCCCCGTCGGAGGGAAGCTGGTAGATAAGTACGGATGCAGGGCGGTATTGGGATTCGCCCCCTTCCTGTACATCTTCGGCTCGCTGCTGTGCGTGGTCTCCATCTCCGTCGAGATGCTGGTGGCGTTCAGGCTGCTCCAGGGTGCCGGTGCGGGACTCATCCTCGCCCTCGCCTTCACCGCCGTCGGCAAGTACTACGAGGGTGCGAAGAGGGGCAAGTGCAGCGAGCTCATGACCGCCGCCTTCGCGATCGGGTCGCTGTTCGGTACCGCCTTCGGATACTTCCTCACCGACACGTTCAACTGGAGGACCGGATTCATCGTCTTCGCCGCCCTCACCATGGTGGGAACCGTTCTGGCCTGGAGGTTCCTGCCCGAGGAGGACCGCGTCAGCGTCCCCATCGACAGGGTCGGCCTGATATCCGCTTCGGTGCTGTTCGGACTCGCCACCCTCTACACGCAGGTCGTGAACGTAAACTTCGACCTCATCAGCGTGCCCTCCGGACTCATCGCCGCGGCCCTGTTTTTCCTGACAGTTCTGCTGATCTATCACTCCCGCAGGATGGAATGGCCGCCGATCCCCGTGCATCTTCCGAAGTTCGAGAGGAACCTGATCATCCTGATGTTCATGTTCAGTCTGTGCGGACTCGGACTCATCCAGTACTTCTTCAAGCTGTACCTGACCTTCTACGAGTTCAACATCTACAAGGCATCCATGATGTTCCTGGTCATGATCGGCGGTGCGGCCATCACCTCCATGACCGGCAGCCGCTTGGTCTACAAGACCGGCGCAAGGCCCTGGATCATCCTGGGATCCGTCATCACCGCCTGCGGTCTGGCACTTACGCATTTCATCGCCGACAAAGGGGTCCTGCAGCTCGGGATCTCCCTGTTCGTGTTCGGTATCGGACTGGGTTGCATCGTCACGCAGATCATCTGCAGCATGCAGTCCGTCGTCCCGCGCAGGGAGATGGGTCTGCACATCGGCAACCTGATGGCGGTCCGTATGGTGGCCATCATGGCGGGCAACGCCATCATCGGCACCTACATAAGCAACGTCATCGACAGGAACCACGTTTCCGAGGCAATCAATCTCTCCGCTGCCGATAACATCGTCTCAGCCATCATGGAGTACGTGATGTCCGGTGTGAAGTACGTGGCCGATTCGCTGGCCAGCGGTTTCCTCGCCATATCCGCCATACTGGCGGTGGTCGCGGCGCTGCTGACCCTGTTGGCACTGACCCTGAGCAGGGAGGATGTCGAGGCACTCGGAAGAGAAGAAGAGTGATGCCTTCACATCATCGACAGGATGGCCAGCGCGGCGAAGATGATCATCCCCACCAGGCAGACTATCGATCCGTAGAGTTCCACGCGGGTGATGTTGTTGGTCCTGTTCTTGATGTTCCTGTTCTGTCTGGAGATGTTGATGATGAACAGTCCCATCACGCAGATGATTGCTCCCGCGGCGGCCATAATGTTGTATGCCATCGGGAGATGATGTCGGAGCGGGTAAAAGGATGTTTGGTTCTGTAACGAAGTGTGTGGAAATGAACTCACACTCCAGTTACAGTTTTTTCGCACTTCGGCTTCCGCCTCGGTAATTCCGGCAATTGATGACGTGCCGAGGATGTCGAACCCCATCCCGCGTCTAAGTACGTTCACGCATGCGTTGTCG
>CADAGG010000091.1 GCA_902787415.1 methanogenic archaeon | reverse complement strand
GCGGTCACCGAGTACTACGAGAAGTACCCCGTCTGCGGCGGCAGGAGCGTCCACCACCTCGCCAACGAGGTCTCCATCAGGGTGGACGAGACCAGGGAGGCTTTGGCATCCTTCTTCAACGCCGGATCCCCCAACTCCTTCGTCTTCACCAAGAACAGCACCGAGGCCCTCAACACCGTGGCCTTCGGATTCGGCCTCAGGAAGGGCGACGCGGTGGTCACCACCGATTCGGAGCACAACTCCAACTACGTCCCGTGGCTGAACCTGAGGGAATCCGCGGGGATAAGCCTCAGGCGCTCCAAGTCGGGGAAGGACGGCGTCTTCGACATCGAGGCGTTCAAGAACGCCATGGGGAAGGACGTGAAGCTTGTTTCCGTCACCCACTGCAGCAACGTCACCGGATGCACCGTGCCCATCAAGGACGTGGCCGAGATCGCCCACGACTACGGGGCGAAGATTATGGTTGACGGCGCCCAGGGAGCACCCCATCTGAAAGTGGATCTGAAGGACTGCGACGTCGATTTCTACGCCACCTCCGTCCACAAGATGCTCGGGCCCTCCGGCATGGGTTTCCTCTACGGTAAGGAGGAGGCACTGGAGGCGCTCAGGCCCAGCCGCTTCGGCGGAGGGATGGTAGGCCTCGTGACCTACGCCGATGTCGATTACGCACCGGTCCCCGACCGCCTGGAAGCGGGTCTGCAGGACTATGCGGGCATCTTCGGCACCAAGGCCGCCATCGAATACCTCTCCAAGATAGGCATGGACGAGGTCATGAAGCACGACGCCGACCTCGTGAGGTATATGTACGAGGCCACCGAGGACATCAGGGGACTGCACATCGTAGGCCCCGAGGACCCCTCGAAGAGGTGCTCGCTGATGTCCTTCAACATCGACGGCCTCGGCGCCCACGACGTGGCTATGATGCTCGACAGCATGGACGGCATCATGGTCCGCTCCGGGATGCACTGCGCGCATCCCTTCTTCGTCTCCAGGGGAGTCGACGGCAGCGTGAGGGCTTCGGTCTACATCTACAACAACCGCAGCGACATCGACCGTCTCGCATCCGCCCTCGGCAAGATCTCCGAGACCTTCGGCGAATGATCAGGCCGGTCCGCAGCTGATGGTTATCGAATTGCCGCTGTCGTTTGTCACCGTGTAGGAATTCCCGTGAGGTTCATCGATCACGGGCTTGGAATCCCCGGATGTCCACGCCTCCGCACCGTATCCCGCATGTATCTCGCTGACTTCCGGTTCCGCAGGGACGCTCTCGGTCAGCATGAGCCTGTCGCCGTATCTGGAGACGCTCACGGAATCGCCGTACCCTAGCTCTATGCGGTCCGACATGTGCTTCATGGAGGAAACATGGCTGTTTCCGTTGCTGTCGGTGATGGTCAGGAAGTATCCGTCGAGCACCAGGCTGCAGGAGGGCGAGGGCAGGAGTATGTCGCCCCGGAGCACGGTCTCGTCGAGGTCCGCGTTCCATACGGCATCTACGAACTGCGCGTCCGCCTCCGCAACCCGGGACAGGCTGTCCTCGCCGCGGTCGAGGTACATCCCCGCTATGGGGACTGCCACCGCCGCCATGAGGATCGCCCCGCATACGAAGAGCGATACTCTCGAGAGGGTGAATCCCATCATGGGCACACCGCCCTTATCCCGTACTCGGGTTCTGCCTCACAGACGAGTTCCAGGGTGCAGCTGCCGGTGAGGGTGACCGTGTTCAGGAACTTCGCCGCGGGGCGGTCCATGTAGGTCAGGGTCTCCCCTCCGCGGGGGTCAGAGACCTTGATGCAATAGGCCTCGGCACCCTCCCCGCCGAGGGTGATCTCGTAGCCGGGGAGGATGGAGAGGTCGATGGAAAGAGAAGTGCCCGCACCACCGAAATAAACGGTGCTGGCACTATTGGTTATCTGTTCGATCTCGGTCTGTATCTCGCAGCCGTCGGCGGTGTCTTGGAAACCCTCTGCGAGTCCCGCCAGGGGCGGGACGCAGAGGGCGACCAGGAGGAACGCTAGGGATATCCTCCAGGGGAATCCCGTAACGCCCTTCCCGTCCATCACCTCACCACCGGGATCCTCAGGGAGGAGTCCTCGCCGTAGTCGCCGGCGGAGACGCTTACGTTGATGTATCCGACCCCGGAGGTGGTCTTCTGCAGGCTCAGTCCGGTGAACGAGACCTGTCCCGCGTTGTTTGTCACACCGTACACTGTGGTGCCCGAGGTGCCCTTGGAGACGTTGCATCCGGTGAGCACTACTGTGGCTCCGGAGATGGCGTCGCCGGAGGTGTCTGTGACGGTGATGGTGAAGTTTACGTTGGTGTTCTTGTCGGAGGTCATCACGATCTGATCCACGGAGCTGTCCACGTGTCCGATGGTCTCGGGGGTCTCTATGTTCCCCATCCATCCGACCAGGACCGCGGTTCCGAGGGCCGCGATCACCACTATGATCATCAGTTCCATCGGGAGGCCTTCGATGCCTCCCTTCCTGTTCAATCTCTTGAACCTGCTCAGCTTTCTTGTCATGTGCGCATTCATGTTGCTCACGTAACTCATCAGCCGGAGTGAGGGTATATAATGCGGAGAATACAGTTAGCATGTAAGTCCCGCCGCCCCCTTTTCCGGGACCTGTGACCATAGCATATCTGTAAAGTTGGCGGATTGATGCACAATATGTTCGTGATTTCCCATTAATATAATCAAATTCAATCTTTTTATCATGATAAAAGCGGGAGACCTCGAGAGGTATCACTTCCGCATGACTATCGGTTGTGACGGAGCTACCTTCGAGTTAGATGCAGACTTCACGACGGATTTGTTGATTATCGAATCGTACCGCGGGGAGAAGCACAGGGTCGCCATGATCATGGGCTCCGCCCAGAGGGAGGACCTCCGCAACGCGGTATGCCGCATTGGCACGGCCGGCTGGAGGAAGAAGTTCTCCACCAGGCAGGAGGTGCCCAAGCTCCAGTCCATGGTGCACTCAAAGTGCAGGTCGCGTTCGATCTACACCATAATCGACGCCGACCACAACCCGTACGAGTTCACCATGTACCTGCTGAGCGTGGCCCAGTATCTCGGACTCCCCGACGAGGAGGTCGACTTCTGGGTCGACGAGGTGAACATGGCCCACGGCGCTACGCCGATCCCTCTTCCCATGTCGTTCTGATGGTAATTCGCGGCCGATCCGGTACCCCTGAGGGGGCGCCCTAAAATTTTCAATCCAGGTAACAGGCGCGGAGAATGCTGTGCACCGCACCCTTCGGGGTGAGCTCGCTCTTCATCACCATGACCGAGTTCGGGATATAGGTGGCGAACTCGGTGGTCTGATACCTGCTGAACTCGTGGACGAGGTTGGCCCTTCCTTCCACGCGCGCCACGGTTATGTGGGGCCTGAACGGCTTCTCGTCGAAGGGTATGTTCATCGTCTTGAAGCGGGCGGACAGCCTCTCGGAGATCTCCAGCAGGGGCATCTCGGTGCTGATCCCCGCCCACAGTACCCTCGGGTTCCTCTGGTTGGGGAAGGCTCCCAATCCCTTCAGCGTGATGCGCGACGCCCTCACTCCCGCCACGGCCTCCTTCACGGCGGTCTCGATGTCGTCCACGCGCTCCTCGTCGATATCGCCGATGAACCTTAGGGTGATGTGCATCTGCGACACGGGGGAGGTCCTGACCCCTCTGACCTTCGCGAGGTCGTCCATCATCGGCCGGAGCCCGGCCGTGTTGGGCATGGGGATGGAAACGAAAACTCTGATCTTCGCCATGTATGCTCCGGGGGTTCAGGCCTTCGGCTCGTTGCCGGCCGCGGCCTGCTCCTTCTTCTCGAGTGCCTCCAGGGCCCTCTTGGCGGCGGCGTTGCCCCTCTTCTTGGCCTTCTGGTACCATTCCTTGGCCTTCCTCGGGTCCTTCTCGATGCCGATACCGTCCTCGTAATACCTTCCGAGGATGTACATCGACTGGGCGTCTCCGGCCCTGGCGCTCTTGAGGAAGGTGTCGAACGGGGACTCATCCTTCAGGATGGCCTCGGTCTTGCGCTCCTCCACGATCTTCTGGGAGATGATGTGTCCCTGCTGGGCGGCCTTGCGGTACCATTTCATGGCGGCAGCGGGGTCCGCGGCGGTCCCGCGGCCCTTGTCGTAGCATTCTCCGAGATAGTACTGGCAGAACACGTTGTCCTTCTCGGCGCCCTGTTTGAAGAGTTCGAACGCCCTCTTGTAGTCCTGGGGCACGGCGTCGCCGATGTAGTACGCCTCAGCCACGTGGAAGACAGACTTGATGAATCCCTTGTCCGCCAGCTGCTTGTGCATCTCGAAGCCCTTCTTGGCATCTTTGGGCACCCCTTTTCCGCGGGAGTAGCAGTTGGCCAAGGTGTAGGTGGCCCTCATGTACCCGTCGTCGGAGGCGTAGCAGCACAGTCTGAATCCCAGCTCCGGGTTCCTGGCGATGCCGGTCCCGGAGAGGTAGGCGCTTCCCGCGAGG
>CADAGG010000090.1 GCA_902787415.1 methanogenic archaeon | reverse complement strand
GGTGTGACCATGGGCCTCATCCATCTTTACTGCGGAAACGGCAAGGGGAAGACCACCGCGGCCTTCGGGCTTGCGTTCCGTGCCGCAGGCAGGGGCCTCAACGTCCTCATCGTGCAGTTCCTGAAGCCCTCCGACGGCTACGGCGAACAGCTGGCCTGCGGGAAGTTCCCGAACGTGGAGCTGCTCTGCCTCGGATTGGACCATTTCGTCTCCAAGAACCCCAAGCAGGAGGACATCGACGCGGCCCGCTCCGCCCTGGATAAGACCCTCGAGCTCATGAGGACCGGGAAGTACGACGTGGTGGTCATGGACGAGGCAATAAATGCCGTACGCATGAAGCTGATCCCCGACACCGACCTGATCGACGCTCTGAAGTCGAGGCCCGCCCACATCGAGGTGGTCATGACCGGACGCGGCATCACCCCCGCCCTGGAGGAGTACGCCGACTACGTGACCGAGATGAAGCTCGTCAAGCACCCCTACGACCGCGGGATACAGGCCCGCGCCGGGGTCGAATTCTGAGGGATATTGGATACATTCTGTGTCCAAATCCATCTTTTCGCTGGATATTAGTCGGATTCATGTCGGTTTTTAAAACTTGCTTAAACCCCGTTCGCAATAACTCTTATAAAAAGAGAACGTCGGTTTATTAACTATGATACAGAACATCATGGTTGCAGTGGACGGAAGTGACAACAACAAGGTTGCTGTGGACTATGCCATCGACCTCGCCAAGAAGTACGGGGCCAAGCTCACCGCGGTAACTGTATTCGACGCTGCCAAGAACGAGGGAATGAACTACCAGAAGGAACTCGTACAGGAAACCAACGAGAAGAACCTCGCCTATGCGGTCTCCAAGGCCGCAGAGGAGAAGTATCCCATCTCGACCGTTCAGACCTTCGGCAACCCCGCGCACTGCCTGCTGGAGATCTCCAAGGACTATGACATCATCGTCTGCGGAAACCTCGGCCGCAGCGGATTCGCCAGACTCATGCTCGGAAGCGTCTCCGAGAAGCTGGTCAGGTTCGCGCACTGTCCCGTGTACGTCGCACGTGTCAAGACCGAGTGAAACCCGACGTCTGGTGCATCGGGGAGAGATGTACCAGACTCAAACCCCATTACCCCTTTTCCTTTCAGTTAGTATGCATGTAACCTCGGCATTATAACTAGCCGTATGGCGACACATCATCCATGGGAACTGCAACGTATCCTGGAGAACAGAATCCCGCAGGCATCCTCCGGAGGGATACCTGATGGGAGACCGCATCGTCATCGACATCACCGACGGCACCGACCACACCCCGTCATTCTACGGGCACTGGTGCGGGCTGAGGGCCATCAAGGTGCTCAACGACCTCGTCCGCCGGGGGGAGCACAACGGCATCCACAGCCTCATGTGCAACTTCGTGACGACCGTCATGGACGGCCGTCCCCACCCCTACTCGTACTACATCTACAACCACGGGGAGGCGGAGGGAACGGCCGACTGGGACAACTTCACCTGGACCTTCGACACCAGCCGGAACACGTGGACCACCACCTATCCCGAGTTCCGCGGGAAAACCCTTACCATGGAGGCGGCCGACGACTTCGTGAGGAGGGAGAGGCCCTGTCTCTACCGCCAGTGCAAATGCGACGAGTACGGCACCGAAGGGTGCATGCTGAAGTACTCCGAATCGGCGGACAGCGAGTGAACTCAGGGGGCCAGGCCCCCTAACCATTTTAACGGTGAATAGGTATGCGGAGGCAATGAAATCCGCCTACACCGCTGTGAAGAACTTCATTACCTTCATCATCATCGGGATCGGCTCCATGCTCCCCGGACTCAGCGGTGCCACCCTGGCGGTCGTCTTCGGCGTCTACGAGCGCTTGATCAGGGACCTCGCGAAGCTCAGGAAGTACCTCATCGAGGACATCAAGTTCATCGTCCTGGTCATCCTCGGTTTCGCCATCGGTACGCTCATCTGCGCCAAGGTTCTGAACCATGCCCTCGAAGACTATCCCGTGGAATGCCTGATGTTCTTCATCGGACTCATAATCGGACAGATCCCCCTTCTCGCCAGGACCGTCAACCAGGACGCGAAGACCGAGAGGAAGGGCCTGTACGGAAGCGACTGCATCATCGCATTCGCAGTCGGACTCGCCATCACCCTGTTCATGATCGTCCTCGACGCCATCGGAGAGGTGGGCGAGGCCAACGTGGAACACAACGCCATGGGATTCATCATCATGATCGGAGTCGGTGTGATATTCGCCATCTCCGCGATCCTTCCCGGACTCAGCCACTCCACCGTGCTCCTGGTCCTGGGACTCATGTCGACCTTCACCGCCGCCATCTCCGACCTCGACTTCTTCCTGCTGGTGCCCATCCTGCTCGGACTGCTCGCCGGCGCGCTCGGCTTCTCGAAGGTCATCCACAAAGCCCTCGAGGACCACCATCTGGTCACCATGATGGGTATCCTGGGTCTTACGATCGGATCCGTCGCGGTCATCGCCTGGTACGTCATCAAGGACTTCACCGTCACCGATTTCCTCATCGGTCTCGTCTGCCTCGCGGCGGGACTGGTGCTCAGCCTCATCTCCATGCAGATGGACTACAAGCACACTCAAGAAATGCTCTGAAGAAAAGTGTGGGGGACCCGTACGGACTATGGATGTTTGGATGGTTGGGTACGGGTCAAGGAAAAGCACGATTGGGGATGCTGTTTTTCCTCTTGAATCAAAATCCGATTGAAGCTATTTAAAGAAAACAGGGGGAGGTCACCGAAAGTGACCGAAAGTGAGAATTTCCCCCTTGAAGTGAAAGATCAGTGGTAATGCCGCATCTTTGCAGCGATTCCCCTCTTCATCTGCTCCATCTCGGCACCGGACATGGCGGCCACTCCGACCCCCTTGACCTTCCCGTTGCAGACGGCGACGATGTCGTCACCGATGCGGATGCGGTGGTCCGCGCTGACCACCCCCACGGCGAACAGGCTTCCCTTGATCTCGAAGTCGGTGATCTCCACCACGTTCCTTCCGAGCCTCATGAGAATCTCCCCTCCGTCGGGGGTGAGTGAGAACATGGCCCTCTCGGCGGACATCATGCCCAGCTGGACCTTCTTCCCGTCGACGTTCCTGAAGATCTTCCAGTAGGGGTACTTGCCCATGGTGACGGTGTTCTCGTCGATGAGCGCCTTGGCGACGTCGTTGCCGAACTGGAACGACAGGGCTGCACGGACGGACTCGGTGCGGTCATCGTCCCACTTGGAGGGCTTCATGCCCTTGGTGGCGTCCCTCAGCGCCTTGTCGAGGTTCTCCAGGGACTTGGGGGAGACGTTGTCTCCGACCACGGTCTCGACCATGTCGGGGCAGACCTCCCTCACGAGCTCGGCGTCCTCGCCGAGATGGCAGACGACCTTCTCGTAATGGTGCTTCTCCATCAGCTCGCGGAGCATCCTGCGGATGGTCTCCTTCTCCTCGGGCTTCCACTCTCCGGTGACGGGTATGTCGTAGGAGTTGGCGGGGTAGAAGGCGTCCAGCTCGCGGGGCACGATCCCCAGTGGGGAGGTGACGATGACCTCATGCACAAGGGTGTCGTGCTGCGCGGTGTGGATGGCCTGCGAGAATAGCTTGTGGCTCTTGGAGATGTGATAGGGCTTCTTGGCGGAGCAGGGCAGGAGCAGGAGGACCTTCTTGTGCTCCGGGGGCACGTAGCGCTCGGAGAGGGTCTTCTGATACCTCGCCACGTCGGGGCGGCGGAGCGCCTGCGTGGTGTTGCAGGAGAACCTGCCTCCCGCGATGGTGCAGGCCTCCTCCTGATACCCGTATCCGACGTCGTCGAACAGCCTGAGGACGGCGACCTCCTCCGCGGAGGAGAACGACCTCTGGTCCACGAGCTCCCTCAGCCTGCCCGCGGCGATGAAGGTATGGATCTTGGCGAGCTCCCTCTCCATCTCGGCGCAGTTGGCCTCGGAGTAGTCCTCGGTGCCGGAGAGCATGCCCTCGGGGATGAGGGAGAAACCGTTCGTCCCGGCGGCGCGGGCGAAGCCGTCGTCGACCACGTCGATACCCATGTAAGCGAGAAGTGCCAGATTGGCGGGTTCCGCGATTCCGAGGATGCATACGAGCCTGCCGTAGCCGGCCGCTTTGCGGACCCTGATGACCTGGTCGACCATGGTCCTGAAGTTGTTCTTGATCTCGAAACCATTGGGGATCACGACGATCTCCGCGTCATCGGGGATTGGCAGCGCGACGGTAAGCTACGAGATACGCGACGAGACAAACGGATTCCTGCGGACGGTTACGCGGCAAGTGACAGCGGCAAATCTCGAGATTCGCCCGGACTTCAACGACGACGAAACGGTCGACAACTACGACAGGTTCTATTTCGACGACGGCGGGACATGGCAGCTGCGTGTCCGCGACGAACCGTACAAGTTCGCCCTTGTCAGCGAGTGTCCGTCCGCGGCAAGCGCATCGCTTCTCGCGGTTCAATCGGCAGGGACGGGAACAGTAATCAGAACGCAGGCGACAGGAGGGACAACGCTTCCTTTCGGCACGCCTTCGAGCTCGCCGCTCTTCGCCGC
>CADAGG010000089.1 GCA_902787415.1 methanogenic archaeon | reverse complement strand
ATAGAATCACCATAACACCTATATCGGATGTATAAGCAAATCAGTATTATTTAGAATGATGTTTGTTAGTCTAACCTAAACCTATTGTAAAAAATTGTAATTTATGACCTCCCGAAAATGATGCTTTCAGACGAAAAATCGTGCGATAGGCCTTATAAATAATGCTTATGACGCCATGTCTTTTAATATCCGTACACATTCTCGGGATTGTTGGATGTAGTGTCCCAAAAGGACGCCGCAGCCGACTGATATAAGGTGTGAGAATGAAAGGAAAATTATACGGCATAGGGGTAGGCCCTGGAAACCCGGACCTGATGACCCTGAGGGCCAAGGAACTTTTGGAGAAGGCGCAGGTAATCGCATACCCCGTCAAGAAACTCGGCGAGGAGGGCGTTGCGCTCAATATCATCAGCCAGAGGGTAGACGTCAAGGGAAAGGAGGTCGTGGAGCTCCTGTTCAGCATGAACCCCGACGACGAGGTCCGCAAGAAGTGCAGGGCCGAGGCCATGGAGAAGATCTGCGGTCTGCTCGACCAGGGAAAGGACATCGCGATGGTCACTCTCGGCGACGTAGCTGTTTACAGCACTTACATGTACATCGACAGGGACATCCAGGCAAGAGGATACGAGACCGAGGTCGTTCCCGGCATCCCCTCGTTCTGCCACGGTGCGGCACTCGCACGCCTCCCCCTCATGATCGGAGAGGAGAGCGTCGCAGTCGTCTCTCTCGCAAAGCGCAACAACGAGAACGCCGAGAAGGTCCTCGACGCCGTTGACAATCTGGTAATTATGAAGGCGTTCGCATCCATCCCCGCCATCGTGGAGATGCTCAACAAGAGGAACATCCCCCTCGCCAACGCCACCGTCATGAGCAACATCGGGATGGAGGACGAGTATCTCGGACCTCTCGATCCCAACCGTGAATACGGATACTTTACAACCGTTTTAATCAAGAAGAAGGTGTGAAAAATGGCAGCAATGGTACACTTCATCGGAGCAGGTCCCGGAGACCCCGAACTCATCACTATCAAAGGACAGAGACTCATCGAAGAGGCGGACGTCATCATCTTCGCGGGTTCCCTCGTGAACCCCGCGGTTCTCGACAAGAGAAAGAAGGACTCCGTCGTCTACGACAGCGCCTACATGAGCCTCGATGAGGTCATGGACGTCACCATCCCCGCCGTTAAGGAGGGAAAGACCGTCGCACGCGTGCACACCGGTGACCCCTCCATCTACGGAGCAATCAGGGAGCAGATGGTCAGGCTCGATGCCGAGAAGATCGAGTACGACGTGATTCCCGGAGTCAGCTCCTTCTGCGCCTCCGCGGCCGCCGTCAAGAAGGAGTTCACCCTCCCCTCCGTCAGCCAGACCGTCATCATCACCAGGATGGAAGGCAGGACCCCTGTTCCCCCCAGGGAGAAGCTCGTGGACCTCGCCAAGCACCACGCCTCGATGTGCATCTTCCTCTCCGTCAACTTCATGGACGAGCTCACCAAGACCCTCATGGAGGCCGGCTACGAGCCCGACACCCCCATGGCAGTCGTCTACAGGGCGAGCTGGCCCGACCAGAAGATCGTCTACGGTACCTGCGCCACCATGGCCAAGATCGTGAAGGAGAACAACATCAGCAGGCAGGCCATGACCATGGTCGGAGGCTTCCTCGGGGACGAGTTCGAGCTCTCCAAGCTGTACGACAGCCACTTCACCACCGGCTACCGTCAGGGAAAGGATTGAGATGAGCGGCAAACTCACCATCGTGGGCTTCGGTCCCGGCAGCAAGGGCGATATGACCCTTAGGGCCGTCGAGGCCATCGAGACCGCCGACATCGTCACCGGCTACACCACCTACATCAAGATCCTCAAGGAGTTCTTCCCGGACAAGAACTACAAGGCAACGGGAATGATGAAGGAGATCGACAGGTGCAGGATGGCCATCGAGGACGCCATGGCAGGCAACAAGGTCGCCATGGTCAGCTCGGGAGACTCCGGCATCTACGGCATGACCGGACTCATCTACGAGCTCGCCTTCGACATGAAGGCCGACATCGAGATCGACGCAGTTCCAGGCGTCACCGCGGCATCCTCCGCGGCGGCCGTCCTCGGAGCGCCTCTCATGCACGACACCGCGCTCATCAGCCTCTCCGACCTCATGACCCCCATCGAGAAGATCATGAAGAGGGTCCAGCTGGCGGGAGAGGCCGATTTCGTCATCGTCCTCTACAACCCCAAGAGCCACGGCCGCACCGAGTATCTGGCACAGGCCGCCGACATCCTCCTGAAATGCCGTTCTCCCGACACCCCCGTGGGAATCGTCAGGGACATCGGAAGGAAGGACCAGTCCAAGACCATCACCACCCTCGGCAAGCTGAAAGACGCCGAGGTCGACATGCTGTGCACCGTGGTAATCGGTAACTCCCAGTCCTTCGAGAAGGACGGGCTCATGATCACCCCCCGCGGATATGTGGAGAAATACCTTAACTGAAACTTTTTGAGAGATATAGGTGAGAAAAATGGTATTTGAAATTGTAACCCCCCGCGAGATCGAGCAGAGGAGCATGGAGACCATCACCAAGGAGCTCAACGGCCGCACCTGGCCCGAGCCCGAGTTCTCTGTGATCAAGAGGTGCATCCACACCTCCGCCGACTTCGATTACGCGGACAACCTGTGCTTCTCCCCCAACGCCTGCCAGATCGGAATCGAGGCGCTGAAGAACGGAGCGGACATCGTCACCGACACCAAGATGGCCATGTCCGGCATCAACAAGAACAAGCTCGCCACCTTCGGCGGACAGGTCCACTGCTACATCAGCGACCCTGATGTGGTCGAGGAGGCCAAGGCCAGGGGATGCACCCGTTCCACCGTCAGCATGGAGAGGGGCGCCCGCATCCAGAAGCCCGTGATCTTCGTCATCGGCAACGCCCCCACCGCCCTCATCGAGCTCGACAGGCTCATCAAAGAGGGCGCGGTGAAACCCGCCCTCATCGTCGGAGTCCCCGTCGGATTCGTCAACGTCGTCGAGTCCAAGGAGCTCATCATGCAGGCCGGCGTGCCCTACATCGTCGCCAGGGGCAGGAAGGGCGGAAGCAACATCGGCGCCGCCATCATCAACGCCCTGCTCTACACCATGGGCAGGTGAAAACCCCAAAGGTGAGACTGTGCCAGACGACATAATCGTGGTCGAAGGACTCACGGTGAGGTTCGGTGATTTCACCGCTGTCGACGACATCAGTCTCACCGTCAGGCGCGGGGAGATATACGGATTCCTGGGCCCCAACGGGGCCGGGAAGACCACCACCGCCCGCGCCGTGACGACCATGCGCAGGCCCACGGCCGGGAGGATCGTCATAGACGGTCACGACGTGTCCGTGGATGCCAGGGGCGCCCGGGAGCTCATCGGGGTCTGCCAGCAGAACCTGGCCCTCGACGTGGACATCTCCATCCGCGAGAACATCATTTCCAAGGGTGTGCTGCACCGCATCCCCCGCAAGGAGCTGGAGGCCAGGATGATGGAGCTCAGCGACGTCATCGGCCTCACCCCGTTCCTGGACAAGCTCCCCCGCGACCTCTCCGGAGGATGGAAGAGGAAGACCGTAATCCTGTGCGCGCTCATCCACAAGCCGTCGATCCTTTTCCTCGACGAACCCACCGCCGGGCTCGACACGCAGTCCCGCCATATGCTCTGGGACATCATCAGGATCCTCAACAAGAGGGGCACCACGGTGTTCATCACCACCCATTACATGGATGAGGCCGAGTCCCTCTGCGACAGGGTGAGCATCATCACCAAAGGGAAGATCCGCGCCACGGGCACCCCCCGCGAGCTCTGCGAGAAGTTCGGCTCGTTCACCGTGGAGTACAATGCGGAGGACGGCAAACGTCTGGTGAAGTTCTTCCATACCCGTGAGGAGGCCAAGCAGTTCTATGCAGAGAAGGAATCGGAGGGCGCGGTGCTCCGCGGGACCCATCTGGAGGATGTATTCCTCGAATACTCCGGCAAGATCGACGTATCCCGCATCGAGGAGGTCATGGGATGAGCGTCCTCGGAGAGACCTGCAGGGTCGCGCTTGCCGATTTCTATTACTTCCGCAGGAACTGCCTGCTCCTGCTGGTGACCTCCATGGTCACCCCTCTCCTGTACATGCTGGCCTTCGGTTACGGCCTCGGCCAGGGCGTCATCATGGAAGGGGTCGATTACATAGCGTTCATGATCCCGGGAGTCATCTCGCTGACTACCCTGACGTCCACTTTCGATACGGTCTCCCACAAGATCATGGTGCAGAAGCGTTTCTACGAGAGTTTCGACGAGATGCTCCTGTGCCCCGTGTCCAAGACCTCGATCATTTTCGGGAAGGCACTGCTTGGTGTCGTGAAGGGAATGATGTGCGGTACCATCCTCGTGGCGATGGGTATGATGTTCACATCGGATCTCCACATCACGGTCCAGCTGTTCCTGCTCATGCTGGCGTCCTGTTTCGTCTTCTCCATCCTGGGAGTCGCGGCAGGAGTCATCGTCCAGGACCTAGCCCACATGAGTCTCTTCACGACCTTCGTCATCCTTCCGATGACGTTCCTGTGCG
>CADAGG010000088.1 GCA_902787415.1 methanogenic archaeon | reverse complement strand
GGCATCGTCGGAGCGGCGGGCCTGCTCATCGGCATGGGACAGATGAACGGCATCGACTCGTTCTGCCTCATGGGAGAGACGTCGGGCTTCTTCATCGACCACGGGAGTGCGATCGAGATCCTGAAGGTGCTCGGGAAGATGTTCGGCATCGAGGATCTCGACCTGAAAGACCTGGAGGCGGAGTCCCAGAAGCTCGCGGAACTCACCGACAAGGCCGCCGAGCAGATGGTCGAAAAGACCAGCGATTTGGGTTATATCGGATGAGGAAAACCTCCGTCCAATACCTATTTATATCGTTGACCTATCCTCCAAATAATCCCCACTTAGCTCAGACTGGCTAGAGCGGCTGACTGTAGAGTGTTCTCGGAGAGATCCGATACAGCCGCTGAAATCAGCAGGTCCCCTGTTCAAATCAGGGAGTGGGGACCACTTTTGTCCATATCTCCCGGCGGAAATTAAACACTGTATCTCCCTAGGACCTGCAACAGACGTGTCTGATTTTTTTAACGGATATGAGCCGTTCGAACCCTTTTTGAACGAGTACTCCGCTTCCTAATCCATGAACAGCAAGGATGAGATCGTCAGGATATTCGACGGCGACAAAGGAGATTCTCACCCTCCCGCCATCTTCACCCAGACCGGTACGGTGGGCCAGATGGATGCATGCGGAGCTTATTGGCCCGATGCAAACTTCGATGCCGGCAAGATGGCCGAACTCGCCCTGCAAACCAACAGGATGTTCGGCTTCGCCACGGTCAGGGTACCGTTCTGCATCACCGTGGATGCGGACGCGTTCGGCTGCGGAATCTACCCCGGAAGCAAGGATGCCCAGCCCTCGGTAGAGACCTTCAGGTACTGTCCGGAGGGAGAGGTACTCGACGTCCCCGAGGACCTCCTCACTCCCGAAGAATTCGTTACGAGCAAAAGACCCAGCATAGTGAAGGATGCCGCGGACATGCTCGCAAAGAACGAGGATCTCTTCCTGGTCGCGGCGGTCAACGGACCCATGGCCTGCGTCAACAACCTGCTCGGCATGGAGAACACCATGATGGCTCTGATGATGGAGCCCGAGAAGATGTACTCATGGCTGAAGGCGGTGACCCCGCATCTCACCGAATTCTCCCGCGTCCTGTCCGAGAGCGCGGACTGCATCATGATCATAGAGGAGGCCTCCTCGGAGTTCACTCCTCCGGAATACTTCGACGATGTGTTCGGGGCGTACACCCCGAAGGTCATCGAGGGCGCCCACAAGGGTGCCTTCTGTACAACTCACACCTGCGGCGAGACACTGGACATCGCAGACAGGTTATGCTCCCTCGGACAGGACGGTGTCTCCCTCCAGACCGACAGCGACCCCGAGGCGTACATGCAGGCCATGGGCGAAATCATCAAACTGGGCGGTGTGGAACCTGTGGCGACCCTTCTCATGAAGGGCCCGAACGACGTGCTCGCACAGGCGAGACAGGCTGCGGAGAGAGGATTCGACATCGTCACCCCCGAATGCGGTGTGCCTCCTCAGACTCCGAACGAGAACCTGATGGCGCTGGCGCACTACCGCGAGAACTGATTCCGATGAGCACGGGCGGGAACAGGATCGTCACGGGCCGTTTCGTACTGGCGGCGGCCTCGTGCTTCTTCATGACGGTCGTGTTCTTCGCCCACTTCAGCTCCATCCCGTCGTACTCCATTACCGTCCTCGGCACCGATGCCACGATGGCCGGATTCGTGGCAGGCATCTTCATCGTGGGGGATATCGCGGGCCGTCTCCTCCTGGGCGGATGCGTATGGCGGTTCGGCCCCAACAGGCTGTGCTTCCTATCCATGGCCGGGGGCACCGCGGTATCCGCGCTCTACCTCCTGACCGAGAATGTGCCCGCACTGTGCGCCATCGGCCTGGTGCACGGATTCACCTACGGTGTGGCAGAGCTTGCTGTCTTCGCCCGGGTCACGGCCGACCTCTCCCCCAGCGTCCGCGGCAAGGGGCTTGGGTTCTTCACATTGAGCTACAGCCTCGCCAGCGCCGTGGGCCCTCTGCTGAGCATCCACCTGGTGAACACCGGCCTCTTCCGCGAGATCTTCCTGCTGGGACTGGCGTCATCGGCCGCCTCCGCGGCATGCGCGCTGTTCCTCGGAAAGGATGCGGAGAGAGGACAGATACGCAAGACCCAGACATCAGGATATCTGCCCATCGTCCGGAAGACCCTGCCCATCTCTGCAGTGATGCTGATCTTCCTTGTTTCATACTCCGGGGTGCTCACGTTCATCGCCCCCTACGGCATCGAACTGGGCATGGAGACCTACACCGCGGTTTTCTTCGTGGTCCTGTCGGCGGCCACCGTGGTCAGCAGGATCGGGATCATGGGGAAGTTCGACACCGTTGGTCCGGACCCCGTCCTGATACCTCTGATGGCCCTCTACGCGGCAGGCATGCTGCTCCTGGGTGCGGCCCCCTTCGGAGAGGCCCTCCTGGTGTCGGCCTTCGTGATAGGCCTGGCGCTGGCGGCCCTCGGTTCCGCCGGCAACGTCATGGCCGTGGAGGGGCTGGACATCCGGGATCAGGGGATGGCTTTGGCCGTGGTGCAGGTTTTCATCGACCTCTCGTACATCATCGGTCCGGTCGCCTACGGATATGCCTCGGAATCCCTGGGATACTCGGGATGCTACACCGCGATGGCTGCAGTGGGTCTCGCATCGCTCGCCGTGTATCTCCTGTTCTGCTCCGGGCTGGTCCGCAGGCGCACGGATTCAGTCGCGTGAGGGGTATTCGTTAATAGCAGTACGCCGATTCTTTAACGATACCCTGAAGCACCTGTTCAACATCTCCGTTTTCCATAAGCCCGAGGAGCTCGAGGCCGCCAGGGCTTTCGTGAAGGATCCCGCCAACCGCACAGACGGACTGGAGATCCTCACCGGATACGACCCTGTCCCGGCATCGATGTCAGAGGGTATGATAGGTGTCCATCTCCCGTACGCCACCGACTGGTACGGCCCGTTCACTGGAAGGAGGGAGGTCCTGAAGGGCTCCTGGGAGGACTTCGCCAGATGGAACTCCTACGGAGAGGACAGGGACGAGATCGTGGAGAACGTCCGCCTCATGATGAGATGTGTGGGCGACATGAAGCCCGCCTACGGCGTGTTCCACGCATCCTCGGGCAACTTCAACGAGATCACCGGGACGGTATTCACCGACGACGGGGATTCCGTCCTGAGGGCCATGTGCGAGATGCTGAACGAGGCCTGCAAGACGTTCCCCGGAGGCAGACCCCCGCTCAGACTGGTGTTCGAGAACACCTGGTGCCCCGGACTCATGCTCCAGGACGACAGAGGTCTCGACATCCTCGAGAACAACCTTGAATTCGATGACTGGGGCATCTGCCTGGACACCGGTCACCTGCTGGTCTTGAATGGCAGCGCGGATTCCGAGGCGGAGGCACTGGAGATGCTGAACTCCTGCGCCGACAGGTACTCCTCCGACCTCCTGGACAGGATTACCAACATGCACCTGCATGTGAACACATCCGCGGAATACATACGCAACTTCAAAGCGCCGGACACGTCGAAGATGACTCCCGACGAACGCATCGTTTTCGCACATCACCACATCGGTACCATGGACGCTCACAGACCGTTCACCGACCCTCACGTGAAGGACTTCGTCGCAAGGATCTCGCCTGACTTCCTCATCCACGAGATGGGTTCCATCACATCCGAGGGTCAGATCAAGCAGCACCGCACGCAGAGGGGCCTGTTCCCATGAAGGTGCCGGACCACATCGAAGTGCGCGGCGCAAGGATCCACAATCTCAAGGACATCGACGTGGACATACCTCTCAACAAGGTCGTGGGGATCGCCGGAGTATCCGGTTCCGGAAAGTCCTCCCTCGCCCTCGGCACACTCTATTCGGAAGGCTCCAGACGCTATCTCGAAGCCCTCTCCACCTACACCCGCAGACGCATGACCCAGGCATCGCGTTCCGAGGTCGATGACGTCCGCTACGTGCCGGCCGCCCTCGCCCTTCACCAGCGTCCCGGCGTGCCCGGGATCAGGAGCACCTTCGGCACTTCCACCGAGCTTCTCAACAGCATCAGGCTGATGTTCTCGAGGCTCGCCAACCACCGCTGCCCCAACGGCCACTACCTGGAGCCGAGCATCAACTTCGCCGCCATGATCGACATCAAATGCCCGGTATGCGGGGCCGACGTCATGCCTCCGAGCGCGGAGGAACTGGCGTTCAACAGCACCGGCGCCTGCAGGGAATGCAACGGCACCGGCATGGTGCAGGAGGTCGACGAGACCACCCTGGTCCCCGACGAGAGCAAGACCATCGACGAAGGCGCGGTGGCCCCGTGGCAGACCCTCATGTGGTCCCTGATGAAGGACATAGCGAGGGACATGGGCGTCCGCACCGACGTCCCGTTCAGGGACCTCACCGAGAAGGAGAGGTGGATAGTATTCCACGCTCCGGCCGAGAAGAAACACCTACTCTACTACAACGAGAAGACCGGCAACGCGGGGGAGATGGACTATACACCGTGGAGAACGCCCTCGCCAAGGTCAAGGACGAGAAGGGCATGAAGAGGGTGGAGAGGTTCCTCAAGAGCAGCACCTGCCCCTGCTGTCACGGTTCCAGGCTGTGCGAGAGGGCCAGGGAGCCCCTCCTCAGGGGGATCTCCCTCGATAAGGTCTGCGAGATGACCCTCTCCGACCTGGTGGAATGGGTGAAGGGGGTCCCGGATTCCCTTCCCGCAGAGATGAGGCAGATGGCCGAGAACATCTGCGAATCCTTCCACGACACCGCGGCCCGCCTGATGGATCTGGGCCTCGGATACCTGACCCTCGACCGCCCCACCTCTACTCTCTCCACCGGGGAGAGGCAGCGTACCCAGCTGGCGAGGTCCGTGCGCAACAGGACCACCGGCGTGCTCTACGTTCTCGATGAGCCGTCCATCGGCCTGCACCCTTCCAACATTGAAGGTCTGATAGGGGTGATGGACGCCCTGGTCTCCGACGGCAACTCGATCGTATTGGTCGACCACGATACACAGATCCTGCGCCGCTCCGACTGGATGGTAGAGCTCGGACCCAAAGCCGGGGCAGAAGGGGGCAACATCATAGCCGAAGGCACAGTGGAGGACCTGGAGAAGAATCCGAAATCAATCATAGGTCCCTTCCTCGAGGACGGTAATCCCGGACTGCGTCCCCGCACCCCGGCCGAGAAGATGTTCGAACTCGGTACCATCGAGATGAAGACGGACCGCATCCATACCGTCAAACCGCTGGACGTGAAGATTCCCAAGGGGAGGTTGACGGTCGTTACCGGTATGTCTGGTAGTGGAAAGACCACCATGGCCCTAGACAGCCTGATACCTGCCCTGGAGGCGAACATCGAGGGTAAGCCGCTGCCGCAGCACGTGAAGTCCATCTCCGCGGAAGGCATCGAACACGTGAAGCTCATCGATGCCACACCGATAGGGATCAACATCCGTTCCACCGTGGCCACCTACGCCAACATCCATGATGAACTCCGTAAGGTTTTTGCGAAGACCCAGAAGGCAAAAGAGGCAGGCGTCAAAGCAGGAGATCTGTCATACAACACGGGATCGCTCCGCTGCCCCACCTGCGACGGTACCGGCGCCATCAGCCTCGACGTGCAGTTCCTCCCTGACGTGGACATCCCCTGTCCCGACTGCGGAGGGTCCCGCTACTGCCAGAGGGCGTTCACCCTCACCAGGGCCCGCAAGGACGGCTCCGTGCAATCCCTCCCGCAGCTCATGGAGCTCAGCGTGAACGAGGCTCTGGCACTATGCGATGACCTGCCCGTTGTGAGGAACCGGCTGAAGGTCCTCCAGGACGTGGGGCTCGGCTATCTCACCCTCGGCGAGGCCACCCCCGGACTGTCCGGCGGAGAGGCGCAGAGGCTCAAGCTCGCCAGCGAGATGGGCCGCGGACAGAACGATACAGTCTTCGTGTTCGACGAGCCCACCATCGGACTCCACCCCCTCGACGTGCAGGTCCTCATGGGCATTTTCCAGCATCTCATCGAGAAGGGCGCCACGGTCATCGTCATAGAACATGACCTCGACGTCATCCGTTCCGCCGACTACGTCATAGACCTCGGCCCGCAGGGAGGGGAATTGGGCGGCAGGATCGTCGTCGCGGGCACCCCGGAGGAAGTGAAGGCCTGCCCCGAGAGCGTGACCGGCAGGTATCTCTGACACGGTTTCCGCCGGGAAACCGCCCCTTTATACACTTCCACGGGAATCCTGATGCCGTTATGATAAGGAACATCGTGAAGATCGACAGCGAGAAGTGCACCGGATGCGGAGCGTGCGCGGAGGCATGCGCCGAAGGAGCCATTCAGATGATCGGCGGCAAGGCCGTGCTGGTCAGCGACGCCTACTGCGACGGATTGGGTGCGTGCCTGCCCGCATGTCCCGCGGATGCCATCTCCATCGAGAAGCGCGAGGCCGTTCCCTTCGAGGAGCCCCCTTCGGCCAAGAAACCCGAACCCGTCCCCATGGCAACCCCCGCCATACCCCTGGCGGGATGCTCGGGTTCCGGGCCCCGCAGGATCCGTCACGATGACTCCGCACAGACAGGGGATGTCTCCGGACAGCTGTCCCAGTGGCCCGTCCAGCTGCGCCTGGTCCCGGCCTCCGCCCCCTATCTGGAGGACTGCGACCTGCTCCTCGCCTCCGACTGCTCCGCCTTCGCCTGCGGGAACTTCCACGAGCGTTTCATCAAGGGAAGGATCGTCCTCATAGGGTGTCCCAAGCTCGACCCCGCCGAATCCTGGAAGAAGCTAGCTGACATCGTCGCTCAGCACAGGATCAGGAGCATCACCGTCACCAGGATGGATGTCCCCTGCTGCTCGGGATTGGCCAATGCTGCGGTCTCCGCGGTAGAGAAGAGCGGTAAGGACATCCCGGTCAGGGTGTTCACGGTCTATCCCGACGGAAAAGTGACGGGAAACTGACCGTTTTCCCTCATCTCCCGCCAAAAGCATTTTAAACTCCGCAAGGAAATTCTAACAGCAGATGCTCCCTGCAGCGGACAATTCAAGGATAATTAACGCTGTAATTCAAGAAGCGCGGGAAAAGGGCATTCAGAGACTCACCATATCTGGTGTCGCCAAGCGGTGCAATTGCAGCAGGCAAACCCTATATTACCACCATCTGGGTGGGATGGATCGCATCATCGACTACATGGTACGCGAGGACCGTGACGGTTTTACCGACGTCCCGGACGGCGCTCCCTACTGGAAGCGCGAGACGTACCGCATCTTCCGCTCGCTGAACGCGAGGGACGAGTTCTTCAAGGAGGTCTACGGGACCAAGTACCGCCAGACCCTCCTGGCCTCGGTGAAGAGCCATGTGCGCAAGGACATAGTCCCGGACTTCCTGGCGAACCACCGCAGAGGGGACAATCCCAAGGAATGGGACACCCTCGCCGACATCCTCACTCATCTCTTCACAGGGATGTTCGAGGAATGCATCGGCTCCGACGAGGCCGCCGATCCCGACGAGATGATGGGTGTGGTCGAGAGGCTGTGCGGTGCTTCGATGCACCGGATGATCGACGACTACCTCGCCTTCTCCGGCGCCACCCCCGGGAGGACATCCCGGGGGAAGGGTTTTCCTCACCTCAGGCACAGGGTCCTGAAGGCGTCCTCGGACTGTGCGAGAAGCGCGTCCTTATCCATTGTCAGGATGTTCCTGTTCTCGACGACGAGGTCACCCTGGCACATCACGGTCTTGACGTTCGCGTTGCACATGGAGTAGGCCATGTTGGCGATGATGTTCTCGGGCAGGAGGGGCCTCATGTTGGGGGCCTTTCCGTCGATTACCACAAGGTCGGCGAACTTGCCTGCCTCGATGGATCCGAGGGAGTCCTGCATGCCGATGGCCTTCGCACCGTTGATGGTGACGATGTCTAGGAGCTCCTGCGCAGGGGTGACGGTGGGGTCCCACCTGCTGGATTTCTGGAGGAGACCGAGGGCCCTCATCTCGGCGATCATGTCGAGGGTGTTGTTGGTGGTGCTGCCGTCGGTTCCGAGGGAGACGTTGACCCCGTACTTGTTGAACTCGGGGACGGGTGCGACGCCTCCGGTGGCGAGTTTCATGTTGGACACGGGGCAGGAGGAGACGGACATGCCGGACTCTCCCATGAGCTTGACCTCCCTCATGGTGAGCCACGCGGAGTGGGCGGTGATCATGCGGGGTCCGAGGACTCCGATGTCGTACAGCCACTCGGCGGGCCTCTTGCCGGTCTGTTTCTTGTGCTCGTTGACCTCTCCGCGGGTCTCCGACAGGTGCATGGTGATGGGGCACTCCACCTCATCGGAGAAGGCCTTGGCCTCCACGCAGGTGTCCTCGTTGCACACGTAGACCCCCTGGAGGGACACTCCGGGGACGATCTTCCTCTCGTTCTTGAACTTCTGGTAGAAGTTCTTGCAGTTCTGGACGGGGTTTCCCTTCTGGGTGGTCTTGTCCTCGTCGAGGCAGCACCAGCAGCAGACTCCCCTGAGTCCCGCTTCCTGGGTCGCTTTGGCGATGACATCCTCGGAGTAATAGAAGTCAACGAAGGTGGTGGTTCCGGAGAGCATCATCTCCATGCATCCGATCTTGGTGCCGAGGGCGAGGTCCGCATCGGTACGGTCGGCGTCGATCTTGAAGGTCTTGTCGAGGAAGTCGGGGAAGAGGAGGTCGTCGACGACTCCCTTCATCACGGTCATGGCGATGTGGGTGTGGGTGTTGACCAT
>CADAGG010000087.1 GCA_902787415.1 methanogenic archaeon | reverse complement strand
TGGTCCTCGACCTTGATCACCTGTCCGACCCTGAGGTCGAGCATCCTGAAGTCCGCGAATGGCCCTTCCGGTTTGACGGGGGCGGCCTTCTTCTCCTTGACCTTCACGTCGGCCTCGGGCTGTCCGTACAGTTCGGGGAACATGACCTTGAGGTCGATCTTGCCGTAGACGGGGACGGGCTCGTTCAGCTTGGTTCCCGCGGGCAGGGGCGAATCGACGGCGGCGATGCCGGCGTCGGCGATGGTACCGGGGAGGCCCATGAATCCCCAGATCCTCTCGGAGGACTTGGGCATGAAGGGCCATGCCATCACGCAGAGCGCCTTCACGAGCCTGATGTTGTCGTGCAGCACCCTTCCGCATTTCTCCCTGTCGTCCTTGATGAGCTTCCAGGGCATGCAGGAGTTGAAGTACTCGTTGCCGAAGTGGGCCAGGGCCATGACGTCCTGGATGGCCTTCTTGAAGTCGCATACGGAGAGGTGCGAGTTGTAATCGCCGAGATACTTGGCGATCACCTCCGTCACCTTGGTATCGGGCTCGGGGTTGGCGGGAATCTCGCCGAAGTTCTTGTGGGTGAAACTGAGGCACCTGTGGTAGAAGTTACCGAGGGCCGCTACCAGTTCGTTGTTGACCTTGGTCTCGAGGTCCTCCCATGTGAAGTCGGAGTCGTGGAGGTCGGGCATGACCACGGAAAGGTAGTACCGGATCTCCTCGGGATCGAACTTGGTGAGCACGCTCTTGATGTCCCTGGGTATGTTGGCCGAAGCTGCCGAAGCGGCACCCTTCCTGCTCTTGGAGAGCTTGGCGCCTCCGAACATGAGGTACTCGTTGGCGGGGATGTCGTAGGGCAGGTTGTAGCCGTCCTCCATGCCCATGAGCATGGCGGGCCAGATGATGGAGTGGAACGGGATGTTGTCCTTTCCGATGAAGTAGTAGTGCCTGCACTCGGGGTTCTGCCAGAATGTCTTCCAGTAATCGGGCTGTCCGATGTCCCTGGCGTGCTGGATGGTGGCAGACAGATAACCTATGACGGCGTCGAACCACACGTAGATGACCTTGGACTTCCACTCCTCGCCCTCGACGGGGATGGGGACTCCCCAGGACATGTCCCTGGTGATGGACCTGTCCTTCAGTCCTCCCTTCACGAAGTTCTCGGTGAACGCCTTGACGTTGGAGCGCCAGTGGGTGTTCTTGGCGAGCTCGTCCATGAGGGGCTTCTCGAATGCGGAGAGCTTCAGCGCGAACTGCTTGGAGGACCTGACCTCGGGGGTGCTTCCGCAGCGGGTGCAGTGTGGCTGCAGGACGTCCCCGGGAACGAAGGTGGCGCCGCAGGAGTCGCACTGGTCGGAACGGACGTCGGTGGCGCCGCACTTGGGGCAGATGCCCTCGACGTACCTGTCGGGCAGGAACTTGGCGCACTTGGGGCAGTAGTACTCGTCCTCCTCGACCTCGTAGATGTATCCGTTCTCCTTCAGGCGGGTGAACATGTACTGGGTGGTCTCGAAGTGCACCGGGCAGTGGGTCTTGTTGTAAAGGGTATACTCTATCCCCAGTCCCTCGATGCTCTCCTTGTTGATCTGGTGGTAGCGCTCGGCGATGACCTCGGGCTCCACGCCCTCCTTGTCGGCGGAGACGGTGATGGGGGTTCCGTGCTGGTCCGAACCGCCCACCATCCAGACCTCGTTCCCCAGCAGGACGTTGTACCTGCGGAAGATGTCCGGGGGGAGCAGCGAGCCCGCCACGTGGCCGAGATGGATGGGGCCGTTGGCGTAGGGCCAGGCGATGTTGATCAGGATCTTTGACATGATGCGGGCGGTATCGGTTTGTTACTATAATAATTCGCACACGCGCGGGCACGCCGGCCGATGATGGAAATGGCACAAAACCGGACCGCGTTTGTCGGCATGAAAACTTATCCCGCGGGAGGTTCAGCGAGAAAATAAAAACGATTAGCGTGTACACACGGACATAACCCTCAGAGGTACCAATATGGACAGCAACGTACGCCCCGAATCCATGGTCCGCATCACCACCCCCGAGCTGGCAGATGCATTCATCAAAGAACAGGTAGCCGCCCTTCAGAAGCAGATCGGCGACGGAAAGGTGCTCCTGGCCCTCTCCGGAGGAGTCGACTCCTCCGTTGTCGCCGCGCTCCTCATCAAAGCCATCGGCAAGAACCTCACCTGCGTCCACGTCAACCACGGTCTGCTCCGCAAGGGAGAGGCCGAGCAGGTCATCGACGTGTTCCGCAACCAGATGAAGGCCAACCTCGTCTATGTGGACGCCACCGACCGCTTCCTCGACAAGCTCGCAGGAGTATCCGACCCCGAGCAGAAGAGGAAGATCATCGGAGCCGAGTTCATCAACGTCTTCGAGGAGGAGGCCAACAAGATCGAGGGAGTCAGGTTCCTCGGTCAGGGTACCATCTACCCCGACATCCTCGAGTCCCACGGTGTCAAAGCGCACCACAACGTCGGCGGTCTCCCCGAGAAGTTCGGATTCGAGCTCGTCGAACCCGTCAAGCTCCTGTTCAAGGACGAGGTCCGTGTCGTAGGAAAGCAGCTCGGTCTGCCCGACAGCATGGTCTTCCGCCAGCCCTTCCCCGGACCCGGACTCGGTGTCCGCTGCACCGGAGCCATCACCCGCGACAGGCTCGAGGCCGTCAGGGAGAGCGACGCCATCCTCCGCGAGGAGTTCGCCAACGCCGGACTCCAGGGCAAGGTATGGCAGTACTTCACCATCGTCCCCGACTACAGGTCCACCGGTGTCAAGGACGGCAAGAGGCTGTGGGACTGGCCCGTCATCATCAGGGCGGTCAACACCACCGACGCCATGACCGCCACCGTGGAGGAGGTACCCTGGCCCCTCCTCAACAAGATCACCAAGAGGATCCTGACCGAGGTCAAGGGCGTCAACCGCGTCCTGTACGACCTCTCCCCCAAGCCCTGCGCCACCATCGAGTGGGAGTGATTCAAATCCTTTAGGGGGCTCCGGCCCCCTCACCTTTTATCGGAAAATTCTCAGGACCTGAAACGGATGAGGTCAAGCATCTCCTTGGTGGGGATGCGCTCGACGACCATCGGCCCTTCCGTGATCTCGGGCGGTTCGGCGACGACCGCCATGGGGCGGCGCGACCTCGCCGATTCTATGGCGCGCTCGAGGAGGGGCTTGCTTCCGGCATAGATCCTGAACAGGACATCGCCCTCCTTCACGGCATCGCCCACCTTGTGCAGCATCTCGATGCCGCCTTCGATCTCGAAGGGGGCACCGGTCGCCTTGGCGATGGCGACCAGGCTGTGGTTGTCTATGTACCCGACGAAACCGTCCCTCTTGGCATGCACGTCCTTGCAGAAGCTGCCCGGGATCAGGTCGGTAGATTTGAGGTCAGGATTGCCGTTCTGGATCTTCACGATCTGAAGGAACTTCTCGTGCGCCTTCCCGGAGCGGAGGATCTCCTCCGCGCGGGCCCTGCCGTCCTTCTCGCCGGCCATCTCGAGGATGATCCCCGCGATGGAACAGGCCTTGTCGACGATCTCGGGATCGGCGTCCCTGCCCTCCAGGACCTCGATGCATTCCCTGGCCTCGAGGATGGGTCCGATGGCCCTTCCCAGGGGCTGGTCGGCGCGGGTTATGGCGCATTCGATGTGTATGCCCAGGATGGTGCCGAGGTTCCTGATGGACTCGGCGAAATCCCTGGCGGATGCGAGGTCCGGGGTCTTGGTGGTCCTGCCCAGGGGGATGTCCACCAGCAGGTGGGTGGTCCCGATGGCGACCTTCTTGCTCATGATGGATGCCATCATGGTGGGGCGGGGGTCGATGCCCATGGGGCGCTCGGCGCGGATGATCATCCTGCCCACAGGCGCATAATCTTCATTCCCGCAGGCGAACACGCCTCCCGCCTCGTTCACCGCCTTAACAAGGGCGTCCGCATCCATCTCCACGTCGCAGAACGTGTCGATGAAATCGGCCGTTCCGCAGGCACTGCTGACGGCGCGGGAGGACATCTTAGGGATGGTCAGACCCTCGGATGCCACGATGGACACCACGATGGGTGTGATCTTGTTGCCGGGCAGACCGCCGAGGCTGTGGAAGTCGAAGACCGGCCTCACGCCAAGGTCGACGGTGTGGCCGGTGGAGGCCATGGACCTGGTCAGGAAGGCCACCTCCGCGATGTCCGAGTTGTTGACGTTGAAAGCCGACACGAAGGCGAGGATCTCCTTCTCTGAGAGGTTCCCGCTGAATATGTCCCAGACGATGGAGTCGATCTCGTTGGCAGCCAGTTTACCGCCGTTGATCTTCTTTCTCACGGAGCGGATGGAACCGGGCAGGGGACTGTAGGAGACATCGACGTAATCCCCTTTGGAGACCCTGCATCTCTCCAGAAGGTTGGTGGGCATTGAGATGCATCCGCGGATGTCCGGGAAGTCGGTGATGGTCACCGTGGCCACCGCCGGGTTCCTGCCTTCGATGCGCACACGGTCGGTGGGACCCACGCCCATCACGAGACAGTCCTCCGCGTTGAGCAGGACGATGGGTTCGTAGGTCGTGAGGTCGGCGGCGCGCACTCTGAGCTTCATCGCACGGGTAATGACGGTACGTCTAAAAAGAAATGCCGAGGAACAGGTTTGGTAAATGGTTTGGGAAAGGGGTTTGGTGCCCGGGATCAGCAGTTATGGT
>CADAGG010000086.1 GCA_902787415.1 methanogenic archaeon | reverse complement strand
CGCCGGGACGCCCGTCGTGGCGGTGTTCGGTCGCACGGACCCGGACAAGACCGGGCCGATCGGCCCGGGCGCGGTGCTCGTCCGCGCGAAGGGCGTCTCCGGCACCCAGGTCAACTACGCCCACCTCATGACGCACGGCTGGGCCACGGTGCCCGTCGAGCCGCCAATCTTCTCCGACGAGTGGTGGGACGTCTTCGCCTTCGCCGCCGAGGAGTCCGCGCGCCTCGGCATGGGCATCGGCCTTTCGGGCTACACGCTGGACTGGCCCGGCTGCGACAACCTCTACCGCCACCTCGGCATCGAGACGGACGAGACGCGCGGACGCGTGCTCGAACTCCGGGACGGCAAAGTCGTCCCCGTCGTCCGCGACGGCACCCTCGACCCGCTCAATCCCGAGTCGGCGAGGCGCGTCATCGAACGCTTCTTCAAGCCCTTCTGGGAGCGGGTGCCGGAATCCGCGCGCGGGGCGCTCAACTACTTCTTCCAGGACGAGCTGCGCCTCTCCGGCAACGCCTACGTCTGGAGCGACGACTTCCCCGACGAGTTCCGGAAGCGCAAGGGCTACGACATCGTGCCCGAGCTGCCGCTCCTCTTCGCGGACAAGGTCACGGACGACGTCGCGCGCGTCCGCCTCGACTACAACGACGTGATGGTCGCGCTCACCGAGGAGCGCTATTTCAAGCCCATCTACGACTTCCACGCCTCGCGCGGCAAAATCTACGCCTGCGACCCGGCGACGCGCGGCCGGAACCCCATCGAGTTCGGCGACTACATGCGCTCCATGCGCTGGTACACGGCCCCGGGCTTCGACACCCCCGGCGGCAAGGCCGACCCCGTCAAGTGCAAAATGGGCTCGTCGATCGCCCACCTCTACCGCCGCCCGCGCGTCTGGCTCGAGGGCTACCATTCGCAGGGCTGGCAGGCGAACACGGCCTCCATCTTCGACGCGACGGCCCACAACTTCGTCTGACTTTACTATTCCACACATGGAGGCTGGTGGGAATGGGCGCCGCCCTGCTACCACTTCCACCAGCCCTACTGGGCGCTGATGGGAACGACGCTCAAATACTTCGAGCGGCTCGCCTACATGCTCACCCGCGGCGTCCATGTCGCGGACGTCGCGATCCTCTCGCCGCAGGAGCCGTGCGTCGTCGATTTCGAGCGGGCGAAAGCGACGAGCGTCCCCCTCGCCCATGCGCTCGTCGAACGCCTCGCCGTCAGCGGCACCGGAGGTTATTCGGCCCCGGGCGAGAGGGCCCCGGAGCAGGAGTTCACGCTCATCACGGGGGAGGACTTCCCCTACGAGCGTCCCAAGGTCAGGTGGGAATCCCCCATCTTCCACCCGAACATCATGTCTCCCTCCGAGGGAGGGCTGGTGTGCGTGATGGCCCTCGACCACTGGACCTTCGATTCGGATCTGCTGTCGTTCGTCCGCTCGCTCATCGATTTGATTAATAATCCAAACCCGCATGACCCCCTGAGGACACCTACCTGCGCCAAGGCCGCGGAATGGTTCCTCGGGAACATGTGAAAGGATGACCCAGACAGACGGAAACAGGCGTACGGTGCCGGGTGCGGAGCTCTTCTTCGGGGAGAGCGTCGCGCAGTACCTGGCGGACCTCTCGGACGACGTATTCTCCGAGGAGGGCTATGCCGAGGGCCTGCTCCTGGGCCGCAGGTACCGGGACGACCTGGGGCAGTACGTCATCATCAGCGGTGTCACGCAGGATATGTCGCGCACCGCGGACGCGGTCGGATGGTTCAAATCCTCCGAATCCTGCGACATCGATCAGAACGACATCTCCCGCATGGTCTCGCTTTTCGGTTACATCCGCGTATACGCCATAGCGGTGGATTACGCACAGGGTTCGATGGCCATGTACTCGGTAGAGAACGGGGCGGCCCGCAAGGTGCCCTCCGCGATGGTCGAGAATCTCTGATCAGACCCAGATCGCGTGGTTGTTGCGCATATCCTTCTCGGTGAGACCCAGACGCTTCATGAGTCCGGGCACCAGGGCGTCGAAGAAAAGCAACGTGGCGTCCTCGAAGACGGTTCCCAGCGGGGCCAACTCCCCTGCCTCCTCGTTCTCGTCGGGTTTCACGAGGATGACGCTGTCCGAGTTCTTGGCGAGGTTGCTGTTGGCGTCCGAGGTTATGGAAACGACGTGGGTGCCGATGCGCCTGGCGATCTTGGCGGTGGTGACCACCGACATGGTCTTCCCGGTGTTGGAGATCAGGATGAGGAGATCGTCCTTCTTGATGATGGGGGTGGTCATCTCCCCGACGAAGGATACCTGCAGACCCAGCTGCACCAGGCGGATGGAGAATGTCTGCCCCACGAGGCCCGAACGGCCCACTCCGAATATGAAAACGCTCTTGGCCGACAGGATACGGTCCGTCAGCCCGGCGCAGTCCTTCTCGGAGATCCCTGACAGGGCCTTCCTGCAGGCCTCGGTCAGGTAGGAGATCCTGTCCAATGGATCACTCAGCTGCCGCGGGGGCGTCCGAGGCCTCGAGCTCCTGCTTCTTCTTGTCCTTGAGGAACTTGGCTGCCTTCTTGGAGAGCACCCTCTCGGTGAGGGTCCTCATGTAGACTGCGTCATGTTCCAGCAGGGGCGAGGAGGAGATGAGGGTCATCTCGGGCTTGAGGTCCGCCAGTGCCTCGGCGAGCCTCTCGAACCTGAGCTCTCCCTTCTTGAGGGGGGTGAGCCATTTCTCGTTGCCGTCGGGGGTGAACTCCACGTTGGAGAATGAAGCGTAGACCCCGTCCTTGCTGTAGGGCACGAACTGGTTGATGAGGTCCACGAAGTCGGTTGCGGTGTTCAGGGAACCCTTGGTCCTGGCCTGGTAGTGGGGGAAGTTGAGTACGGGGACGAGGCCCTCGAACTCGTCGCACAGGTCGAGGACCTGCTCGAGGGATCCGAAGACGTCCTGCTGGCCGGTGACCTCGACTCCGAGACGGGGCTTCAGTCCCATCTCGTGCCACCAGTCGGTGATGGCCGCGATGTTGTTGTAGATGTTCTCGTCGGTCTGCTCCCTGCTCCTCTTCTTGTCGTCGTAGAGTCCGACGTTGGTGACCACGATGTCGCCGTCGAGGGCGTTGAGGATGACCCCTGCCTGCCTGAGGGTGTCGAAGTACTGTCCCGCGAGGATGGATTCCTCCTCGTCCTCCGAGCCCATGTCGCAGCCCAGGTCCATGTAGTAGGGGGTGTGGAGCGAGAGCTTCACGTCGTGCCTCTTGGCCATGTTGCCGAGGGCGTAAAGGTCGTTGAAGCATGCGGCCACTCCGGCGGGCATGACGACCAGGTCGTCGGTCTCCTCGATGATCTCGTCGGGGTCGTAGATGAGGTCCTCTCCTTCCCTGGAGATGGCGACGACGAACTCGGACTCGGGACCGAGCTCCTTGATGGTCTTTCCGACCTCCTCGTCCTCGTCCGGGGGACGGGGATAGGTCTTGGGCCTGACCATCTGGATTTCCAGGGCGGTGAGTGCGAGATTGTGAACATCCTCGATTCCGTCCTTCAGGGTGCGACCCTTACAGGACAGCGGGATTCCGGCGGGACCGTATCTTATCATGGCCAATCACTAATGCCCCGACAACCGTGCCAATCGTTATAATCTTTCGCCTGTTCTCCCTCTTATATTAACTAGGGAAAAGAGAAAGGGGGACATAGTTTTATAAATAAGTCCCACATAGGCCCTTTCTACCGCAATGTCGGGAGAGTCAGAAAAATGAGCAACAAATGCTTCAAGACTAACCCCCAGCTTGTTGCCTTGATCGCAGATCTTAAGGCCAAGACCAGGGAAGATCCGAAGGCTGCTATCTGGCGAGACATCGCGCTCAGGCTCGAGGCACCCAGCAGGGTGTGGGCCGAGGCGAACCTCAGCAAGATCGAAAAATACGCCGCAGAGGGAGAGACCGTTATCGTTCCCGGTAAGGTCCTCGCCGCCGGCGATATCAGCAAGAAAGTGAACGTAGCCGCCTACAGCTTCAGCGCCAAGGCAGCTGCCGCAATCGTCGCCGCTGGCGGAAAGACCATGACCATCAGAGAGCTCATGGACGAGAACCCCACCGGCTCCAAAGTAAGGATTATGGGATGATTTCTATGGTTACCGTTATCGATGGAAAAGGACTCATCTACGGAAGGCTCGCAAGCGAGGTCGCCACCATGATCCTTGACGGACAGGAAGTCGTCGTCCTCAACGCCGAGCAGATCATCGTCACCGGTGAGAGGAGCGAGGTTCTGGCCGAATTCAAGCACAAGGTCGACGTCGGAGAAGTCACCAAGAGGAAAGGACCGTTCTACCCCCGCAGGGCAGACCTCCTGTTCAAGAGGTGCGTCAGGGGAATGATCCCCCGCTACACCACCACCGGAAGGGAAGCCTACAGGCAGCTCCACGTCTTCGTCGGAGCACCCAAGCAGTTCGAGACCGCCGAGAAGGTCAAGGTCGAGACCGCTTGCAAGGTCCCCAACTGCAAGTACATAACCCTGGGCGAGATCTCCGAGTTCCTGGGTTCCAAAGTCAGGTGATTTAAATGGATGCAGTCAACACTAGTGGAAAAAGGAAGACCGCAATCGCCAGGGCCGTCGTGAAAGAGGGTACTGGAAAGGTCACCGTCAACAAGATCCCCCTCGCAATCTACACCCCCGAGCTCGCAAGGCTCAAGATCGAGGAGCCCCTCCAGCTCGTTCCTGAGAAGGCCTCCAAGGTCGACATCTCCGTCACCGTTCAGGGCGGAGGAGTCATGGGACAGGCAGCAGCTGTCAGGACCGCTGTCGCCAGGGGACTCGTGGACTACTACAAGGATGAAGAGCTCGAGGCTCTCTTCAGGGCATACGACAGGACCCTCATCATCAACGATGACAGGAGGAAGCTCCCCAAGAAGCCCATGGGACCCGGCGCTCGCGCAAAGAAGCAGAAGTCCTACAGGTGAGTAGATATCATGATAATACCGGTGAGATGCTTTACCTGCGGAAAAGTGGTCGGCTCTGCCTACCCTGAGTACGAGAAGCGTGTCAAGATGGGCGAGGATCCCAAGAAGATCCTCGACGATATGGGTTTCGAGAGGTACTGCTGCCGCAGGATGATCGTGGCCCATGCCGATCTCATCGGCGAGATATCCCAGCTCGGATGAAAGTCCGGCTGGCACACAACAAACTATTTAATCTAAACCATTTATCCCCATTTACACGGGCCCTTGGGGTAGCTTGGTATCCTTCATGCTTGGGGTGCATGTGACCCCGGTTCAAATCCGAGGGGGCCCACCACTTTTTTTTCAAAATTCTGATTGCTGGCTCTTTGGCAGTTCCGGACAGCGTCAGCCGACAGATGTTCCAGATACCGCAAAATATTATCATACCGTACACAGTTCGGTAAGCAGGAGTGCGGCCATGCGACGGGAATCTCCCGTCGAATACCGCCGGAACGGTCGGATAACGATGCTGGACACAATCTGGGAAAAACTCGACAGGGACCTGGTGATCCAGGAGGCCTCATCCAGTACTCCGACCGCATGCATCTGATCTATGCCATCCTGGGCATGGACGTGGTATGGGCCGTCATCGACATGTACATCTTCTACCGGGCCGACCTCATGTCTCTCAACAGGTCCCTGATGCTCTACTGGGAGCTCCACGACCAGCCCGACCGCGAATCCAAGAAGAAGCTCCTGGAGTCGGAGTTCTACGGCACCGTCTTCCAGGTAGTCAGCAAGGAGGACCAGGACAAGATGCTCGACGTCTTCCTCGACGGCACCTTCACCGGCAGGGAGGGCCTGAAGAAGTCCAACCGCCATTATCTCTTCAACGCCGTCACCACCTTCGTGTTCGCCGCCGCCCCGGCGATACCCCCGGTGATCTGTCTGCAGTTAATCGGCAACTTCTCGTACGCGATCCTCAACGCGTCCGTGATCTCCTGCATCCTCAGTCATGGATTTCGAACAGCTGACCAAGGTCAGGCAGAGCTGCCGCTCCTACGATGCGGACAGACCTGTCGAGGAGGAGAAGATCGCCAAACTGGTGGAGGCCGCTAAGATCGCGCCGTCCGCCATGAACGCCCAGCCCTATGACGTTTGGGTGGTACGCTCCCCCGAGAAGGTCCAGGCCATCAGGGATGCCAAGTCGAGCTTCAACGGTTTCATCGACAACGTGAACCTCTTCATCGTGTTCACCGACGCACCCTACTCCAACGGCAAGCTCGAGGGCCTCGCCGAGGAGATGCAGATCGACTACCGTACGCAGGACATCGGCGAGTCCATCGCCTACCTGACCCTCCAGGCGAAGGATCTGGGTCTTGACACCTGCATCCTCGGAGGATTCAGGATCGACCAGGTCAAGAAGGCGTTAGGGACGGATGCCCACATCCAGATAATCGTCGCCGTGGGATACGCGACGGAAGGATACAAGGTACGCAGCAAGGTGCGCAAGGCGGATTCGGAGAACGTCCGTTTCGTCTGAAGAAGTTGGTGGGCCTGTCCGGATTTGAACCGGAGTCAATGGCTCCCAAAGCCACAAGTATACCAAGCTAGCCCACAGGCCCACGTTCTGGATTAATCTGCGTAACTATATCAAAGTTCAGATGAGGCCCCTGCTCTTGAGCTCGTCGATGAGCAGCTTGGTGGCGTTGCCGCGGTGGGAGATGGCGTTCTTCTCCTCCACGGGGATCTCCGCGAACGACCTCTCGCCGTCGGGCGTGAAGATGGGGTCGTAGCCGAATCCCCCGTCGCCCCGCTCCTCGAAGAGGATGTATCCGGGGCATGTGCCAGTAACGATGATCCTCTCCTCTCCGATCATGCAGCCGATGCAGCACTTGAAGACGGCGGTGCGGTCCTCCACACCTTCCATGAGCTTCAGGATGCCCTGGTTCCCGATGGTCTTCTGACCGTAGGCGGAGTACACTCCGGGGAATCCCTTCAGGGCGTTGACGAAGAGCCCCGAGTCGTCGATCATGAAGTCCCTCAGTCCGTCTCTGTAGAGCTCCTTCATGCCCTTGTCGACGACCTCCTCCAGGTAGGCGGTCTGGACCTCGTCGTACTCCCTGTTGACGTGGACCATCTCCACACCGAAGTCGGCGAACTCCGCCTGGTATTCCTTGACCTTTCCGGGATTGTGGGTGACGACGTTGAGCTTCATGTGTATCTTCCTCTGTCCTTGATCTCCTGGACCTTATCCAGGACCTCCTGCGCGCCGGTCTTCTCCTGACAGTACGCCTCGGTGATGTATCCGTAAGCGTCCTTGATGTCAGGATGTGCTGAAGTGAATCCCCTCTCGAGCAGGCGCAGGTCCACACCCATGTCCTCCACGCTGATGAGCGAGGCGCCCATGGAGAAGTCTATGATGCACAGTTCCCCGGCGGGGGTGAGTATCATGTTGGAGGTGGTGAGATCGCCGTGACAGATCTTAGAATTGTGGAGTCTGGCTATGTTGGTCCCGATGAGCCTGCAGATCCTTTCTGCCTCCTCGGGATGCTCGTCGAGGTACCTCTTGACGGTGACCCCCTTCACGCGCTCCATGGTGATGCTGCACTCCACCGTATCTACATCGTAGATGATCGGTGTGCGAATCCCGGCGGCGCGGGCCTCGCGGATGAGTCTTGCCTCCGAGCGGATGCGTTGGGTACGGATCCTCCTATCCAATTCGGGGACGCGGTACCCTTTGGGGGTGCGCACTTTGGTGACGGCATCTCTGCCCAGATACGTGGAGAGGTAAACGCTTCCCTCCGCTCCTTTGGCTATCGCGGCGCCGTCCATGGCCACGCATATGTTCCCGACTAAAAATAGTTGGTTCTATGACGGTTTGAGTGGATGGAATTCCACTCAATCCGAGATATTGCGCACTTCGGCTTCCGCCTCGGTAATTCCGGCAATTGATGACGTGCCGAGGATGTCGAACCCCATCCCGCGTCT